>NZ_CP096347.1:0-197829 GCF_033688105.1 Providencia sp. PROV080 | reverse complement strand
CTGCAATATCTAATTATGGTTCTGTTAAAACAAACTTTAAACAAAAAAACGGCCATGAAGGCCGCTTATTGACAAGGTTTGTGCTGTCAGCGCAATTGATTTGCTGCTCCAAGCCCATTCGCCAATAACTGCATCGCATCGTTGAACAGCGCGGAGCCCCGTTCCGGTGTGAGCAATTCCGGCATATCTTCTCGCGGCCAAGTACCGGCTACTTGAATGAGCAAACTGGCAGCCCAGTGGATCTGCTTTTCTTCACTTTCATCGGCCAGAGTGCATACGACGGGGAAACCGTACTTACGCCCCCAGCGACTCACCTCTTTGAACGATACCAGCTCAGGCTTTTGCAAATCCCGGCTGTAGGCCTCAGCTATCATGTGGTTCAGTTCTTTAGCGTCCATTTATCCCACTCTATTGTAAACAAGACATTTTTATCTTTTATATTCAATGGCTTATTTTCCTGCTAATTGGTAATACCATGAAAAATACCATGCTCAGAAAAGGCTTAACAATATTTTGAAAAATTGCCTACTGAGCGCTGCCGCACAGCTCCATAGGCCGCTTTCCTGGCTTTGCTTCCAGATGTATGCTATTCTGCTCCTGCAGCTAATGGATCACCGCAAACAGGTTACTCGCCTGGGGATTCCCTTTCGACCCGAGCATCCGTATGAGACTCATGCTCGATTATTATTATTATAGAAGCCCCCATGAATAAATCGCTCATCATTTTCGGCATCGTCAACATAACCTCGGACAGTTTCTCCGATGGAGGCCGGTATCTGGCGCCAGACGCAGCCATTGCGCAGGCGCGTAAGCTGATGGCCGAGGGGGCAGATGTGATCGACCTCGGTCCGGCATCCAGCAATCCCGACGCCGCGCCTGTTTCGTCCGACACAGAAATCGCGCGTATCGCGCCGGTGCTGGACGCGCTCAAGGCAGATGGCATTCCCGTCTCGCTCGACAGTTATCAACCCGCGACGCAAGCCTATGCCTTGTCGCGTGGTGTGGCCTATCTCAATGATATTCGCGGTTTTCCAGACGCTGCGTTCTATCCGCAATTGGCGAAATCATCTGCCAAACTCGTCGTTATGCATTCGGTGCAAGACGGGCAGGCAGATCGGCGCGAGGCACCCGCTGGCGACATCATGGATCACATTGCGGCGTTCTTTGACGCGCGCATCGCGGCGCTGACGGGTGCCGGTATCAAACGCAACCGCCTTGTCCTTGATCCCGGCATGGGGTTTTTTCTGGGGGCTGCTCCCGAAACCTCGCTCTCGGTGCTGGCGCGGTTCGATGAATTGCGGCTGCGCTTCGATTTGCCGGTGCTTCTGTCTGTTTCGCGCAAATCCTTTCTGCGCGCGCTCACAGGCCGTGGTCCGGGGGATGTCGGGGCCGCGACACTCGCTGCAGAGCTTGCCGCCGCCGCAGGTGGAGCTGACTTCATCCGCACACACGAGCCGCGCCCCTTGCGCGACGGGCTGGCGGTATTGGCGGCGCTGAAAGAAACCGCAAGAATTCGTTAACTGCACATTCGGGATATTTCTCTATATTCGCGGTTCAGCAGGCATGTCCCCTTTGAGGGCGACCCGACGACAGGATAATCGACCTTATGGTGCGCAAATATTTCGGCACAGACGGTATTCGTGGCAAAGCCAACGAAGGCGCGATGACGGCGGAAACCGCCTTGCGCGTCGGCATGGCGGCTGGCCGTGTCTTTCGTCGCGGTGACCACCGCCATCGTGTCGTGATCGGCAAGGATACGCGCCTGTCGGGCTATATGCTTGAACCCGCGCTCACAGCCGGTTTCACCTCGATGGGCATGGACGTATTCCTTTTTGGCCCGCTGCCGACAACGTATAGGAAGAATAAACGCCCTTTTCACCCAAGTCCAACAGCTTTGGACCGCAGTTGACTCTTTCGACACCCCTGCGATGCAACCCAATCCGGCTGACGGGGAGCCAGCAACGCTGAAAATTTACCCTCCTCTTTCCCACTAGCGGCTCCTTTTCCGACAACCAGCACGGCGGATCCCTGCCGCGGCGCTGTGAACGCAGCATTTTGATTGGTATCGTTGGCCTTCAGGCTCGTCAGTCAAACAGACCCAGGAGCAGCTCAGCCGGTGGCGCCCGGCTTTCGGGTAACGCCCTGGTCCCGCTGGTTTCGGCTTTGTGCTTCAGGTGATCAAGGATCTGCTTGATCACTATAGGGTCTTCAATGCAGGCGATGACTTTCATGGCGCCGCCGCAGCCGCTGCAGGTCTCGATGTCGATATTGAAAACACGCTTGAGCCGTTGCGCCCATGTCATCGACGCTCGCCGTTGTGCTGGTGTTGCCGGTTCATCAGCCACCCTGACCTTGTTGCCCCTGCCCCGTTTTGCCGGCGTGACCAACGCCCGGTGCCGACTGTTGGGTGCGAACACCCCGTGGAAGCGGGTTAGGTTGACTCTGGGCTTCGGTACCAGGGCGGCCAGCCTTGCAATGAAATCCAATGGTTCGAAAATGACGTGCGTGGTGCCGTCCCGGTACGGCGTCTTGAGCTGGTAGCGCACGTTGCCGCCTCGTGTTAACGACAGCCGCTTCTCGGATACCGCCGGGCGGCTGATGTACCGGCACAGCCGTTCGAGCTTCTTGCGTTCATCGGCCCTGGCCGCCACGCCGGCGTGCAGGCTGAACCCGGCTACCTTGCCAATCCCGTCACCGAACGGATCACCACTGGTCGGCAGAGTTTGCAAAGTGAACACCTTTCGCCCCGCCTGTGAACCGACAGCGATACGGTAAGTGATCGAGTGCCCCAGCAGGGGTGTCATCGGGTCGTCATCCACCGCATCCGAGGCCAGATAGCTGTTTTCGACATCCCGTTCCAGCAGGCCTTGCCGTTCCAGATAGCGACCCACCCGGTGGGCGATGGTGTGCGTCAGCTGGGTGAGCTCTGGGCTGGTCGGCGCCTTGACCCAGCGGAAACGCGCTGAGCCGTGGGATTGCTCGACATACACACCGTCGAGAAACAGCATGTGGAAGTGAACATTCAGATTGAGCGCCGATCCAAAACGCTGGATCAGGGTGACCGCGCCCGTCTTGGCCACTTGGTGGGTATGGCCCGCTTTCTTGACCAGGTGCGTGGCAATGACGCGGTAAACGATGCCCAGCACCCACCCCATGATCTCGGGCCGGCTGGCAAACAGGAAACGCAGCTGAAACGGGAAGCTCAACACCCACTGACGCATGGGTTGTTCAGGCAGTACTTCATCAACCAGCAAGGCGGCACTTTCGGCCATCCGCCGCGCCCCACAGCTCGGGCAGAAACCGCGACGCTTACAGCTGAAAGCGACCAGGTGCTCGGCGTGGCAAGACTCGCAGCGAACCCGTAGAAAGCCATGCTCCAGCCGCCCGCATTGGAGAAATTCTTCAAATTCCCGTTGCACATAGCCCGGCAATTCCTTTCCCTGCTCTGCCATAAGCGCAGCGAATGCCGGGTAATACTCGTCAACGATCTGATAGAGAAGGGTTTGCTCGGGTCGGTGGCTCTGGTAACGACCAGTATCCCGATCCCGGCTGGCCGTCCTGGCCGCCACATGAGGCATGTTCCGCGTCCTTGCAATACTGTGTTTACATACAGTCTATCGCTTAGCGGAAAGTTCTTTTACCCTCAGCCGAAATGCCTGCCGTTGCTAGACATTGCCAGCCAGTGCCCGTCACTCCCACTCGATTGTAAACAAGCACACAAAACCCTTTAGTGACAACAATTTGCAAGAACTATCAGGCTCAGTGCCATGAAAAATACCATGACCAGATCATGAGGTTGAACACGGCTTGCGCCGGCAGCGTTCACGCTCCTGGTCGGCGATCTCGCCCGGCTGCAATGCTAGCTCAGCATCGGTCATGCGCTCCAGCACGTCGCGTAGGCGGATGGTGCAAGGAATGGGCGGCAGCTCGAACTCATAGCCGCCGGCGATCATTTCGGCCGCAATCTCCTCGGTGATGAAAAACGGCTCGTCGTCTTGGTTCGGCTTCTTCATGCCCTTTCCTCCTGGCGCTCATCCTGGCCGACAGCGGCCAGGGCATCGGCTTCCGTCAATGCGTCCTCCACGAACGCGCCGTGCTGCTTCGCTTCGGCCTGGCTGACCTCGGCCCATATCCGTTTCACCTGGGCCGCACTGTACCCGGCCAGCTCGGCGGTCTTGTTGATGCTGTAGCCGGACTTGCGCAGCGCGACAACTTGGGCGCGGCGCTTCGGATCAGCACGGCGGCCCTTGTACCGCCCGGCCTGGCGGGCCAACTCAATGCCTTGGCGCTGGCGTTCGCGCCTGTCCTCGTAGTCGTCGCGGGCCATCTGCAAGGCCAGGCGAAAAAGCATGATCTGCACGGCTTCCAGCACGATCTTGGCGACGCCCTGGGCCTCGGCCGCCAGGTCGGATAGATCGACCACGCCAGGGACGGCCAGGCGTGCGCCTTTGGCCTGTATCGAGGCCACCAGGCGCTCGGCCTCGGGCAAAGGTAGGCGGCTGATGCGGTCGATCTTCTCGGCAATGACCACCTCGCCGGGCTGTAGGTCGCCGATCATGCGCAGCAGCTCAGGCCGGTCGGCGCGTGCGCCGGATGCCTTCTCACGGTAGATGCCGGCGACGTAGTAGCCGGCGGCCTTCGCGGCCGTAGTGATCGCCTCTTGGCGTTCCAAGTCCTGCGCGTCGGTGCTGAGTTTTTTACTTTCTGTTAATAATACCAATTTTATTACTTTTATTTGGTGGTTTATTAATTAATAATTTTATAAAAAAATCAAGTAATAGAAAAAACAAGCCATTATACATTATTCAGATAGTAACCATCTCAATTATGGTTTTGATAATAAGTTTATTAATGAGAAATTTGCCGTTAGAACATCAAATTTTTAATGCTATTATATGGTATTACAAGTTGTGCATTTAATATCTAATGTAGTTGCGGTATTTTATAGAGCGCAGGCTGAATAATAAACGCTTTTTAAACTTGTTGTTATAGCAGAATATAATCTTAAAAATCTTACAAGCTTGAAGCCTGATAATTTCAGGCTTCTTTCATTTTTAAATTTCCGAACTTGTAGGAATTATACATAAATCAAAACAATTCTTACTTGACAAAATCAGTCTATAATTGTAATATATGGATATGAATAAAAACACTAAAATAAAAAACAAAAATTTCAACATTAAAGACTCACAGAATTTTTTGCATAATACTAAATTAGTCGAAGATTTGCTTTTTAAAAGCAATATAACTAAGGAGGATTTTGTTGTTGAGATTGGGCCTGGAAAAGGCATAATAACCAAGGCATTAAGCAAAATCTGCAAAGCCGTTACTGCTATTGAGTTCGATAGTGTATTGGCTGATAAGTTGACCCATGAATTTAAAAGTTCAAATGTGTCTATTATTGAAGCCGATTTTTTAAAATACAATTTACCAGACCATAATTATAAAGTTTTTTCAAACATTCCATTTAACATAACGGCAAGCATTTTAAATAAATTGTTAGATAGTGAGAACCCACCCTTAGATACTTTTTTAATTATGCAATATGAACCTTTTTTAAAGTATGCGGGTGCACCATCTTACAAGGAGTCTTATAAATCTTTATTATATAAACCATTTTTCAAAACTAACATATTGCATAGCTTTAGCAAATTTGATTTTAAGCCAGCTCCAAACGCAAACATTATTTTGGGCCAATTTTCTTATAAAGACTTTACAGATATAAACCTTGAAGACAGGCATGCTTGGAAAGATTTTTTAGCTTTTGTCTTTTTAGAAAAGGGAGTTACATTTAAAGAAAAAACAAAACGAATTTTTAGTTATAAGCAACAAAAAATAATTTTAAAAGAAAGCCGAATTAATGATGATTCAAATATAAGTAATTGGAGTTATGAATTTTGGCTAAAAATGTTTAAACTCTATAATTCGAACATGGTAAGCAAGGATAAAAAAGTTTTAGTTAACAATTCGTATAAAAGAATGTTAGAACATGAGTCTAGTTTAGAAAAGATTCATAGAAATAGAAAGCAAAATAACAGAAAATAGATAAACGGCAGATAAGGAAAAGCTAAATGTTAATGTAATCCCCCCACTTTTCACAGTAACTATTTATAGAGTTTAAGCTACCTGTAATCGCTGTCTCGGGGGTATTCCTCCAATCGCCGTATTCGGCCGCTCATTGTTATAAGTCCAAAGCCACTGTGTGGCAAGTTCTTGAGCGTGCTCAACGCTCTCAAATATATTTAAATCAAGCCATTCATGACGAGCTGTTCGGTTAAAGCGTTCAATGTAAGCATTTTGTGTAGGCTTGCCAGGCTGAATATAAAGTAAGGTAATTTGCTGCCGTGTTGCCCAGTTTATTAGCTCTCCTGAAATATATTCTGGTCCGTTGTCGCATCGTATCGCTTTGGGTTTACCGCGCCACTCGATGACTTGTTCTAACGACCGAATAACTCGTGCGCTAGGCAACGATAAATCAACATCAATCGCTAAGCATTCACGATTAAAATCATCAATGACATTAAAGGTTCGAATGCTGCGGCCACTGGCTAAGCTGTCTGACATAAAATCCATAGACCATACTTGGTTAATGGCTACAGGCACACTGAGGGCATCAGGCTTATCGCGTTTTAAGCGTTTGCGAGGCCTAATTCTAAGATTAAGCTCCAACTCACAATAAATTCGATAAACGCGCTTGTGGTTCCATGCGAAGCCCTTTACGTTGCGTAAATACAAGAAACATAGACCAAACCCCCAACGTTTTTTGTTTTCGGTTAGGCGTATTAGCCAGTCAGCAATCTGATCGTTTTCAGCATTAAGTTTACTTTGATAGTAAAAGCAGCTTTCGCTCACATTCATGCACAAGCAAGCAAAGCGAATGCTTATGTCATACTTAATTGCGGCAGCCTTAGCCATCTCCTTACGATGAGATGGCTTTATAACTTTCCCTCAAGCGCCTCCAAACGAATCTCAGCTTTGAGACGTTCTTCCGCATACATTTTTTTGAGCCGACGGTTTTCGTCTTCGAGTTCTTTCATTCGCTTCATCAACGAAGCATCCATACCGCCGAATTTAGCTCGCCACTTATAAAATGTTGCAGAGCTAACACCATGTTCTCGGCAGAGTTCTGGAACGGGCATACCACTTTCATTTTGTTTAATGATTGCCAATATCTGGCTATCAGTGAATTTTGATTTACGCATAGAAAACTCCTTGAGTTTATTTTAATAGAATTTTCTATAAATAACTGCTGCGATTTTTCGGGGGGATTACATTAAAATTAAAGCTAGAAAACATAAACAAAACTTTCGATGGGAAAAACTTTGTTGTTAAAAATTTTAATTTGGAAGTTAATAATGAGGATTTTGTTGTTTTAGTTGGCCCATCTGGGTGCGGGAAAACAACTGTTCTTAATATAATTGCTGGACTTGAAAACCAGACAAGCGGAAATGTGTATATTGAAGATAAGCTGGTAAATAATGTTGACCCAAAAAATAGAGATATAGCCATGGTGTTTCAAAATTATGCGTTATACCCTATGCTAACTGTTTATGATAACTTATCATTTTCATTAAAAATTAGAAAAATGAAAAAATCTGTTATAGAACAAAAGGTTAACGAAGTTGCAGAATTGCTTGGAATTTCTGATCTACTTAAAAGAAAGCCTCGTCAACTTTCGGGCGGACAAATGCAAAGAGTTGCAATTGGAAGGGCAATTATAAGAAATCCTAAAGTGTTTTTAATGGACGAGCCATTATCTAACTTAGATGTCATTTTGAGAAATAAAACAAGATTAGAGATTAAAAACTTGCAAGAAAACATAAAAGGCACAATGATTTATGTTACTCATGACCAAATTGAAGCAATGACGATGGCAACAAAAATTGTTGTGATGAACCAAGGTGAAATACAACAAGTTGGAACGCCATATGAAATTTATAACAACCCTGATAACATGTTTGTTGCTGGCTTTATAGGTACTCCAAAAATCAATTTTATAAAGTGCAATGTGTTAAATGATGAAGATGGCACTTATATTAATTTATTAAAAAGTAAAATTTATTTAAAAACCTTAGAATCAATTTCAAGTGACGAGGTGATTGTTGGAATAAGACCTGAAGATATTATAATTGACAATACAGATGAAATATTTAAAGTGTTTAATAAAGAACTAATAGGATCTGAACTATTGCTTCATTGCAAAGAAGATGGGCAAGAATTTGTTGTTAAATGCAAAGCCTCAGAAGATTTTCTAAATGTAAATTTTGTGAGCGTTAAAATAGAAGAGAGTAACTTGCATTTTTTTAATAGTTTTTCAAAACAAAGAATAAAAACAAAAAAGGAGTAATCGTTTATGAAAAAAAACATTTCAATTATAGTTGCGGCAGTTGTTTTGGTTGCTGTGCTAGTAGGAGGCTTATTTCTTTTAAGAAAAAATGAAAGCGATAAGATAGTTATATGGGCTTTTGACACTTCTGTTGTTGCAGCAGAAGAAGCTGTTAAAGCATATAAAAAAGATAACCCAGATGTTGAGTTTGAAGTCGTTGAGTTTTCACAATATCAACTTGTTCAAAAATTTAGAGTGGCACTCGCTAGTGGGTCTAGAAAAAATCTTCCAAATATTATAATTGAAGAAGATTATAATATGCAGGGTTATTTCAAATACTATGAAGATTATTTTGTAGATCTTTCAGATCATTTAGATACAGATGATTATATGGATTTTAAAATTACTAGCTCTACATATAATGATAAGTTACTAGCTGTTCCTTATGACAGCGGAGTTTCTGCACTGTTTTATAGATTAGATATAATTCAAGAAGCAGGGTATAGTGTACTGGTCAAGTCCAAGTGGACACTTTTAATTGATAATTTTCATACTCAACAGGGCTCACATCCCCGTTAGCTGTATGAAGCCTTTTTACGTTATAATACTTCATGTAAGCCGTAACATCCGCAACCATTTCTTCGTAAGTTGCGTGATGGACTTTTAATATCCAGTCATGCTTTAAGCTTCCAAAGAAGCGTTCAACTACTGCATTATCCCAGCAAGCGCCTGTGTCGCCCATTGATTGCTTTATACCCATTCTGACTAAGGCTTTCCTTAGCTTTTTACTGGTGTATTGCGAACCGCGGTCGCTATGGAAGATAACTCCCTTAGGGTGCTTTCTTAGCCAATAAGCTTGTTGCAATGACTTTAAAACTAAGTCTGTCGTCATGCGTTTACTGATCGACCAGCCAACAATACGCCGCGAATAAAGATCCATGACCACGCTTAAATACATCCAGCCCTGTGCCGTTTTTAAGTAGGTAATATCACCCGCCCATACTTGGTTGGGCCGTTCTGGGTTAAAGTCCATACTGACTAAATTCGGCGCAGCCAAATGACGTTTATCGCGCTGTGTTGTTACCTTGTAAGCTACGCGCTGCCTAACGACAAGGTTAAGCCTTTGCATGATGGAACGCGTTTTATAACGACCAATAGCGAAGCCATGCTGATTCAGTTTTTTCATTAATTCACGGCTACCCAAGCTTTCACGGCTGTCTTTAAAAAGTTGCTTAGCTGTGCGATACAACATCAGTGTATCCTCAGTAA
The DNA here is from genome assembly GCF_033688105.1 of Providencia sp. PROV080. Classification (NCBI taxonomy): domain Bacteria; kingdom Pseudomonadati; phylum Pseudomonadota; class Gammaproteobacteria; order Enterobacterales; family Morganellaceae; genus Providencia; species Providencia sp. PROV080. Next base: position 188,234 of record NZ_CP096347.1, on the reverse strand, counting down.
TGAGCTGTGCTGGGCGTTTATCCCATGCATAGTAGCCTGAACGACTAAGCCCAAGCGTCTTACAACTTAAGCCTACTGGGTAGCCTTCTTGCCGTGCTTGGTGAATAAACTTAAAGTTTATTTCATTTCCTTGGCGAAGAAGGCCGAAGCCTTTTTTAATATTTCTTTCTCCATGCGCAAACGCTTGTTTTCAGCGCGTAGTTTGCGTAGCTCAGCACGCTCATCATCAGATAGAGCAACACCGCTGGCTTGGTCTTCAAAATGCTTTTTCCAAGCATAAATTTGGTTGGGATTAACACCTACGGCCTGAGCCGCTTCAACCACGCTGTAACCTTGCTCCGTCACCAAGGCAACAGCTTCTTGTTTGAATTCTTTGGTGTAGCTATTATATTTACGTTTCTGATTCATAATCACTCCAAGTCAGACAACTTCTAGTGTCTCAAATTGAAGTGTCTATTTGAATTAGACCAGAACAGTTACAGATGAGATGGTCAGACTAAACTGGCTGACGGCATTTATGCCTCTTCCGACCATCAAGCATTTTATCCGTACTCCTGATGATGCATGGTTACTCACCACTGCGATCCCCGGGAAAACAGCATTCCAGGTATTAGAAGAATATCCTGATTCAGGTGAAAATATTGTTGATGCGCTGGCAGTGTTCCTGCGCCGGTTGCATTCGATTCCTGTTTGTAATTGTCCTTTTAACAGCGATCGCGTATTTCGTCTCGCTCAGGCGCAATCACGAATGAATAACGGTTTGGTTGATGCTAGTGATTTTGATGACGAGCGTAATGGCTGGCCTGTTGAACAAGTCTGGAAAGAAATGCATAAGCTTTTGCCATTCTCACCGGATTCAGTCGTCACTCATGGTGATTTCTCACTTGATAACCTTATTTTTGACGAGGGGAAATTAATAGGTTGTATTGATGTTGGACGAGTCGGAATCGCAGACCGATACCAGGATCTTGCCATCCTATGGAACTGCCTCGGTGAGTTTTCTCCTTCATTACAGAAACGGCTTTTTCAAAAATATGGTATTGATAATCCTGATATGAATAAATTGCAGTTTCATTTGATGCTCGATGAGTTTTTCTGATAGTTAGTCTTTGTAGAGACACAAACCTGAAATTCCGGACACCGCGCTTCAGGACATCTCCCTGGACGCCGATATCTGGCAGTATCCGGACGGTACTATCGAACGCCGGGCCAACGGTACTACCCTGCCCGGCACTGTTGCAAAGTTAGCGATGAGGCAGCCTTTTGTCTTATTCAAAGGCCTTACATTTCAAAAACTCTGCTTACCAGGCGCATTTCGCCCAGGGGATCACCATAATAAAATGCTGAGGCCTGGCCTTTGCGTAGTGCACGCATCACCTCAATACCTTTGATGGTGGCGTAAGCCGTCTTCATGGATTTAAATCCCAGCGTGGCGCCGATTATCCGTTTCAGTTTGCCATGATCGCATTCAATCACGTTGTTCCGGTACTTAATCTGTCGGTGTTCAACGTCAGACGGGCACCGGCCTTCGCGTTTGAGCAGAGCAAGCGCGCGACCATAGGCGGGCGCTTTATCCGTGTTGATGAATCGCGGGATCTGCCACTTCTTCACGTTGTTGAGGATTTTACCCAGAAACCGGTATGCAGCTTTGCTGTTACGACGGGAGGAGAGATAAAAATCGACAGTGCGGCCCCGGCTGTCGACGGCCCGGTACAGATACGCCCAGCGGCCATTGACCTTCACGTAGGTTTCATCCATGTGCCACGGGCAAAGATCGGAAGGGTTACGCCAGTACCAGCGCAGCCGTTTTTCCATTTCAGGCGCATAACGCTGAACCCAGCGGTAAATCGTGGAGTGATCGACATTCACTCCGCGTTCAGCCAGCATCTCCTGCAGCTCACGGTAACTGATGCCGTATTTGCAGTACCAGCGTACGGCCCACAGAATGATGTCACGCTGAAAATGCCGGCCTTTGAATGGGTTCATGTGCAGCTCCATCAGCAAAAGGGGATGATAAGTTTATCACCACCGACTATTTGCAACAGTGCCGTCCAGCGGATATCAGCGCTGAAAGATGATGGCTGAGCGTGGAGGCAGGAATCTCAAGGTGCTTCTGCAGTTCGCCAACCGGCAGGCCTTCATGACCCGCCCTGACCAGCTCCCGGTATATGCTGAGACGTGTCGGGTGGCCCAGTTCTCGAAGTGCGTTTGCAGCAGTGTTTAAATCCATAATACCTCCTTTATCTATATTTCCAGAATAATAGAAATATAGCCTGCGTCAATCGTTTCTGCCGTGAGGGTACCGCTTTCCCAATCATGCTCTGTCCGCCAGGTTATGGGGGGCAGAGCCAGAGCACTACCGAAATCCTTGCGAATACCCGTGCAGGGAATAATTTCCGCCCCCTTTATGGCCGGAAAAAAAACTGATAAACGTCGCCTTTTCAGAAGGTTGCTTTCTTAACGTGGTTTTTCGCATGGTTGGACCTCAGACCCCATATAGGCAGCGCTAAGGGCAATCCGTGGGTACAGGATATTAACCACCGCGTTACTTTGTGGTTGCCCTGGCGGATAGGCTTTGTACGAGGAGGGAACCATTCTATTGCCAGCGGCGTTCTGGCCGGTGAGGGTGAGGTAATACCCGATACGGTTTATGATATGCGGTATTTGCTCGATATTGTCAGCACTGACGGGTATTACTGGTACATGAGCGGGAAGATCTGCGAGAGAGTCAGTGACTACCGTACAGCCGCCTTTTTTGAAATAGGCCGCCTGCTTACACTGTGATTCCTTCAAAATATCTCAACGAAATTTCCCGACACCTGTTTAAGCTATCTTGCTGATATTTCTGTTTTTCGATTTTTGCCGGCGCGATGCCGGCGACGTTGGCCAGCTGCCCCGTGCGCGATACTGAGATCAGTTTCTTTGAACAAAAAAAACCGCCTTTCGGCGGTCAGTATTCAGTAGCTGGAACGGTAGTCTCTCCCCCGATTCCAGCGGTCTTGCCAGTGTTCGAGGAATGAGTCAGCGAGCTTAGGCATGTTCCAGATCACCACCGCATTCTCCGAGTTTTTCGTTTCGGCCGCTTTGGTGAAATTAAAGCTGCCAGTTTCAACGGTCACATTATCCACGATGATCACCTTGTCATGCTGGATAGGGAAATCACTGTCAGTACGCAAAGGGATGCCGCTGTTCGCTATGTAGTTCATGGCCGCAATGCTGGCGCGCCCCGTATTGCCCCTTTCATCAATTACGATTTTCACATCAACTCCCCGTTTTTTGGCTGCTACCAGTGCCTTCATAATATCCGGGGCGGTAAAAGAATAAGCCATCATCCGTATCGAGGTTTTTGCGGAGTCAATGGCGCTCAGGACGAGAACGCGGGCGCTTCCTTCAGGCGAGTAGCCAACCTGAACGGATGGTTCCACCGCAAAGGCGGGCAGGGCGGCTGTCGTAAATGCTGCGGCCAGAAGCCAGGTTGCTAAGTTTTTCATTACAGGCTCCCGTTCACACACTGCATTTTATATTCAGGGTCAAAATAAATTTCTTTGATTTTCCGCTTTTCCATATGCACCACAACGTCAATGGTGGAGTAGAGCATTCGCATAATATCGCTCATATCGAGCATACGGCCGATAGGGGTCGCTTTGATAAGCAGCCCAATACGGTTAAAGGCATCGCGCGCAGAGTTAGCGTGCGTTGACATAACACCGCCTGGATGGCCGGTATTAAGTGCTTTAAGATAATCCCACGCAGCATCATCCCTAAGCTCAGTCATGATGATACGGCCCGGTGTCAGACGCATACAGGCTCGCAGGGCATCAGTGGCGCTGACGCGGCCGATCTTTCCTGCATCGCCGTACATCATATAAACGGCTTCTACAACGTGATCGACCGTGACTTCGTGAACGTCCTCTAAAATAATTACACGCTCGTCTTTATGTAGCGATTTTAACAGCGCGCGCGTGAGTACCGTTTTCCCCGACCCGGTTTCACCGCAGATCACGATAGTGCGTTTCTTCTCAACGGCGGTTTGCAGGAATGCGGGCCATTTTTCGCTGCTGTGCAGCTCTTTAAGGAAAAAATCATCATCCGTTAGGCTTTGCTTGCTGCCGGTAATCTTCCGGCAGTCACTGAAAATCCCCTCGCTGGTCAGCTGCTCCAGATTTTTATCGGCCGCCAAATCCTTACGAAACGCTACGGCCGTTGTACCGTCAATCACCGCAGGGGGCAGACAGATAACGCCCCTGATCCCGCCAGGCAGGATCACGTCATTAATGGCCTGCATGGTCAGCTTGTTGCTGCTCACCAACGATTTAGCAAGGTTCCTAATAAAATCTGCCGTAATTGCCGCGTTCTGCACAACCCTGCGGCCGCTGAACGTATCACAGATAACTTCCTGAAAGCAGTTAATGCGAATTTCAAAAACAGTAGGATCTTCTAAATACTCGCGCAGTGGGCCAAGTTGATAGAAAGCTGCATCAGTCATGATTACTCCTGAAGAAAAGCGGGCGCTAAGCGCCCACTTTTTTAGTTGTCTGCGAGCGTATAAACGCCGCTGAAATCGAGGTCGCGGGCAACAAAAATGCTCACCGCATCACCCTGCTGATCGTAGAGGGTAGGGGGGATAGACATGTAAGAGCGAAGTGCTTCAGACGCCAGCTGCTCACCGCTGTTTTCTGTGCTGTTGTACTGAATGTTATTACTCTGCGTCTGGTTAACCAGCGCCGTTAAGGTGTCAGAGAACAACGAAATCATGATCGCACCACGCAGACGCTCCCACATATGGGTATCCACCTGGCCCGGAATCCCCGCGCTGCCGAGTGAGTTCGTTCCGGCACTGTCAATATTAACGATTGTCCCGTCCTGGTCATTGCGGATACGCTCCCAGAGAACAAACACGCGCGCCTGGCCGTCTTTGATACCACCGGTAATCTGCCCGTCAACCCATGAGCCTTTATCAATCAGCCTAACGAGTCCATCAGCTGAGTAAACGTCCTGTGAAACCCGGCAGGAAACCTGACCCGGAACAGTGGTATCCAGCTCGGTGCCGGTACCACAGGGGATCATTTTGCCTTTCGGAACAGTCAGGCTGGGATTAGCCATGACTCCAGCGCGGCTAGCCTTCAGCCTTGCAGGAGTCAGGTTTTTAGCGAGTGCTGAACTACCTTCGCTTGTTTCGTTGTCCTGGGGCTGCACTCCGGGACTATTGCTTGTAGCCGCCTGATTAGTCTGGGCCAGCTCGCCGCCCAGACGACGCTGCATAGCCAGTTCTTCAGGCGAAGGTTCTTTACGCTTATTAGAGGTACGCGCGGCGGTATTGCTGCTGCCCGCATCTGCATCTGCCTGTGCGGCAGCCTGCACAGCACGGGCATCAGTGGCGCTATTCTGCGCAGTTGCAGGTTTATTAACATCAGGATCGCTGTTAAAGCTGTAGTTTGGCAGTGTATTGGCCTGTTGCGCTTTACCACCGTCTTTATCAGCTTCAGCTTTAGCCGGGGTGCGAATTTTACCCATGACCGTAATCCCGATGAATACCAAAGCAAGCAGCGCCATCAGTATGACAAAGGCTTTCATACCAGGAGCCGAACGGCGGTTACTGCCTTTAAATCCGCCACGCTCGCTTTCGAATTCACCGTCTCCGGTGTTTTCATCGAGTTCCTGATCTACATCGACACTTTTACGGGCCATCAGTTATCCTCCCCAATTTGAACCCTGCGCACATCCGGGGAAGCCGTGCCGGTTGCTACCGCACCGGCGCCCGGCGCGAAATTATTATTACGAACGCCAACGACTTTATCGCCCAGACGAATACGCCACTCTTTAGCGACGGTTTCCACCTCGATGATGTTGCGGTTCTCACCCACAACATGAGAGTTAGGCAGCGTTTCTTTGCCACTGGCCGAAATCATGTAGACCTGCGGTAACTCCGCATTGGCCGGAAACTCAAACCGGGTAAAGCGGTAGTTATCCCAGACGTGAACCGGCTGGATGCTGCGCATTTCAGGCTGTTCGCTCATTACGTACTGATAGTTCTTCGCCCCCGCAAAAGCCGTCTGCTTCAGCTTCTGCGTAATGCGTTTTTTATCAGCCGCGCTTTTGGCTTTTTCCTGCTGCTCAAACGGATATTCATAGGTCAGCTGAAGAACGGCCTGGCGCACAGCCCACGGCGTTTCAATAAAGGATTTTGATACCGTACCGTCTGCATTTTTCTTCGTTTCTTCACCGATGAAATGGAGGACGATGTTATAGGTGCGCTTATCGGTGACGATCACCAGGTTGGTATCACTCATGGCCTGTTTCGGCTTCACAAAAAAATGGTTCATTTTGTGCGCAAACGTCCAGCTTTCAGAATCGCCAAAAGCATGAGTGATATAGGTTTCGTCAGGCGCGACAACAATGTGGGTAGCCACACCGGCGATAGCGTCAATTTTGACCACATTAACAGGGTTATAAACAACGCTTTTAATGCGATAGTCATAAGGAGAATTGCGGCCAACCTCAAGCGCCATAACGTTAGTGGCCGCGCCTCCCAGGACTGACAAAACGACTGCTGAAAGAAGTAGTTTTTTCATGGGGCAGCCCTCAGTTAACTTCAGGGTTGACGCGATAACTCGTCACGCGGAAACCCAGCGGGTTGACATAACGCTGCTCAGCATTCATCGCCAGCGATTTATATTCATACCCCATAATGGCAATCCAGCGCTGCGGCTGATCATCAACGGGATTGCTGCGCACGCGGCGAACCGTAGTAAAGCGTATCGTTGCTACGCCGTGCGGTTTATCGAGGATCACAGAGTTAATCTTCACGCGGGTCGTTTCACTGTCGCCCAGAACCTTATCAAGACCGTTGCGGCCCTTGAACTTGCTCTGGTAAGACTCTGCCACGTTCGGCGTGGACATTAAGCCAACGGCCGTTATGCTCTCTAGTTGAACGACGGATCTCTTCCGAAACTCCACGCAAAAAACCAATTACATTGGCCCGGAATGTACGTCTCTTCTCCTCTATCTCAAGCAAGTAACTCAAGTAGAAGTAAAACGGTATCGAGACGAACAATGACAAAGGGAACCAGCCTTTTTCGCTGGCAGAAACAAAGAGTCTCGGCTCAAACATTTTCATGGCGAGGGTCGCCATTAGCACAGAGACAACTACTGGAGTCACCGCCATCAAAAATCGGGAATGAAGGTACGCCATCCAGACCCCAGCGACTAAAGCTGTTAGCGAGAGGAACATAGCAACAACCAACGGGCTCGCATCAATGGCGATTAGCCCTATCTGGACGATAATGACGAAGCAAAGAAGCAATATTCTGTATAAAAATGACCGCATTCCAACCCACCTCAATCCAAGATAATCTTGCGCTTATCTTTCTGAATTTCGATAGGCTGCTCCGGTTCACTCAGAACACCCTCTGACGCTTTCAGATCTTGAATACTTGGAAAGCCCTTCCCTGCTCCTGCTTTTCTTGGTCTCTGCTCTGTTACCTCAATCGCTATTTCATCCCCCTCCCGGAACTGCGGGTAACAACCAGCGCGGTTGGCATAGCGATTCAACGACATTTTGAGCAGCCGGTATTTCTTTGGGCAGGTTATTTGTACTGACGCATCAGAGCTGCAAGCTGCGTCAAGCCGCCGGAAAAATTCCTCCGGTATCCCCTTTACAAGGAGATCGCTCAACTCATCCATAGGCCTTGAGCCGGTTGGCATCGGATATGGCAACCTCCGGTATTCTCTGTAGATGTACCGCTTGATGACGATATGAAAGACGAATGCGGCAAAGCCCCACAAAGGGCCATTAAGGAGCCCCGCAACGATAAGTAGCACCGACGGGAAGGGAACCCCTACGAAACTCGGCAGGACTTTAATCTTTACCATCGGCGTTGACCGACGCACACTCTCACTCATTTGCTGACCCTTTACGTGCAACCTTGTACTGCACTTTCAGATCGTAACCATCCACTTCCTGATGAAGGACTTTCACGGGGACACCTTCAACGGTCCCCAGGTACACGCTCAGCTCAACTTCCGGAACATCGTCCCTGAGACCCAGTACATTGCGCCACCCAGTCGATGTCTTCTGGCAGTGAGCGCCCACCCTGTCATGCCGGTAGTAAATGTCTTTGTTATCTCCTTGGCAGATGAAGAATCCACTAACCTGCCCCGTCCTTAACACCCACTTGCGGTTGTGGAAGGTAGCTTCTTTCTCCACCTCAGTGGACTTGTCTATAGCCACCGGGCTTACCACCAGCTCTTGTGCGGCCAAATCAGACACAAGGCCTATTACCAACGCGGATAACAGAGCGGCCATAGCCGCCCGTGTCATCATACTGCCGCCTCGTGAGTGGCATCGGCAAAGAATTTGCCTTGTTTGTAGATCTCGTCCTTCTCGAACGAGATAGCATCCGCACGACTGCTGAATGGGCCATAGCTTTTACCGTCGATCAGCACCTTCCACTGGCAACGCCAAACACGAGTCCATGCCGCAATCTTTGACTCGTCTGAACAAAGTCCGCGAATAACATAGAACGCAATCATTAGAATGCCGCTCGTCGGCACGATGCGCGAAACCCTTGTTTTACTGTATTCCTGCACTTCAAGGCCTTTGAAGGAAACCTCATCGGCAAACCCGCAGACCTCACCATTTTTGATTACGATGCGCTTTTTGCTCATAACCGACCCCACTAATCCAAAATAATTTTGCGCTTGCCTGGCTGTACTTCGATTGGCTCTTCCTTTTGCACCTTTGGTGCCGGAGCTGATGAGCTGACAACCACCGGTTCTCTTTCTGTGTTTTGTTGCTGGCGCTCACGGAGTTCATCCACTGAGGGAGGCTCATTGCTTGGTCGTTCAGCCCTTTCTGCACGTCGGGCTTCTCTTAACAACTCATCAATTTCGGAGTCGCTCCGGTTATTCATAAAAGCTCTATAGGCAAAGAAAATCAGCACCGGTACTATTGCCACCAAGAAGAAAGGAAATGAGCTTCCGCTATCTTCCACTGGCTTGGTACTGGCCGCGCCTGTATCGAATACGGTACGAATAACCGTTGGCGCGGTCATGATCATAATTGCAGGCATTATCCCCATCACAATTCCTGATGGGCTCTGCCTCATAATTCCACTAGCAACCCCAAACACCAGCATCAATCCCGCTATGACTTTGACGAAAGAGCTATCCATTAGACCGATCATGGAGTCACTTACCTCCTCGAACGGACTTTGAAACGCACTGGTATTGCGGTCAGTGTCTTGTGCAGCATTAATCTGCTTGGGAGGTTCACTCTTTGGTGCAGTCACTATGGATGACGCTGATTGTTGGCTGGCAGCCTTCTGCGTTTCACCATCCTGCTTGACCACCCCCAGATCCTGAGTTTTGACGTGCGTTTGTGCTGGTGGTGCTAACTGGTATTTGACTGCCAGGTTGTTGCCGTGGACTTCAATGGTTTGCAGGGAGATGGGTTTACCTTCCAACTTGGTCAGAGCTTCTTGGAGCGGCAGCTCCTGAGCATCAGTCATACCGCCCATAAAGCCATTAAACCCGTCATCATGAATACGGCATCGCAGCCTTCCCGAATAGCTACGGTATTCACCTGGGCAAACAAAATAGCCGCCCTGAGGGCCATCCAGTTTGCGCCATTTATTGCTTTTGAAGGCCTCCACTTTGGTCACAACTGGCTGACCGTCATGGTAATCAATGACCGTTTTGCTCTCCGGGCCAGTGTCCTCTATCTTCTTGCTGCCTGAGTCATCTGAGAGCATTTGCCCCACCATAACGCCAGTCACAAAGTCACTGGCAAAGGCCGCAGGAGCTGCGACCATGAGACCAACCAGCAAAAGAAGGGGGACGCGCCCTGTCCTTCTCATCACCATTCGTTCTGTTCCGTTTCGTGCTGGGTTTGACCAGCATTGAAGTGGTACTCGGGTTTCAGCTCTTTTTCTTCGACTTCGAGCTCTTCCGGGCGAATACGCTGTTCCAGCGCTTCACAGGTCTTACCCTGAAACCCCGTGAAATCGGCAGCAATCTTGCCGCCCTTGATCTTGATGTTTACCTTTTTCACTTTGTCACCTCGTCGTTAAGTTCAACTAATCTGATTGCCTTGGCGCTATTACCAAACAGCTTCCTCAGCTTCCAGTTCCAAAGTGCCATCGTGATGCTGCTTCACCGTCACGCTGAAACCTTCCTCTTTCAACTGCTGCTCGTAGTGGAAGGCAATGTAGCGATCCTGCACCTTGCTGCTTGCCTGCTGCGTCCAGCGGCCATAAGAGCCGTAGTTTTCCTGGTACTGCTCCCAAACACCGTTTTTTTCCTTGTAGCCAATCCGGTGCTCCTTGTTGTTCTGGTCGATCAGAACAATCGGGTATTTCTCGAAGGTGTAGCCAGCGCCCACGCGGTACAGCTTTTCGTTTTCAACAACAACGCCAACTCCCTCCAGAGCCTTCAACAGCAGCTCTTTGTCTTTGTAGGCGACCTGCACCTTGCCTTTTACGATATGGCTCATCTCATCACTCCTGAGTTGTTTCGGGTGTCATGCCGTGTTCCGACATAACAAAGTTAAGCGCGGCAATGGAATAGTCTTGCCCGAGAGAAACTTCGATCTTTCCTTCTTTCTCCAGCTTTCGGCCAAGCTCGGTAAGGTTTTCCATCATGGGGATGAGCTTGAACAACGAACTCATGTAGGTGATCGATGTGGAAACGTCTCGGGCGAACTGGTCCAGCACCTTACTCTTGTCGATAACCAGAGGCTCTGGTCTATCCACTCCATCTTTTTCTGACTGGAGTTTGCTGCACAGCTTGAGCAGCTCAATCCCCTTCTCAATGTCTTGTTTGTACATAACGGTCAATTCTCCTCTCTGCCGTTTTGATGCTCTCTCCTGGCCGCACCAGCTCGCTCCCTAGCCCACTCAGCTAGAGCATTGATTAAGTCGCTGACTTCTGAGTGGAATATCAATGACACAGCAAGAGCAGTCCAAAAAATCCACTCCATCGCTTAGTCCTCGATGGCAAGTTTGCGTCCAGAGCCATTCTGCTCTTGAACATCGAAGTTATTGGCCGGATAGAAGCCTTGATCCCGCAAACTGCGAATCTGGTTGATGTCTTCCCGGCGAGTTTCACTGGTCGGGGTAATGCGAGTGACCGCATCCACCAGCGCTTCATTGTTGAGCTCTTTGTCCTGAGCGTTCGCCAGATACATCGCGTCAATGACGGCCTGTTCAATCTCTGCCCCGGTGTATCCCTCGGTGGTACGAAGTAGCTTAGGCATATCGAACGCGGCGATGTTGGCCTTCTGCTTGGCGAGGTGGATCTCAAAAATCTTCTGGCGCTCAGCCACACTTGGCAGATCAATGAAGAATGCTCGGTCCCAGCGGCCAGCTCGCATCAATTCAGGAGGCAGCGACTGAACCCGGTTGGCCGTCGCCACAATGAAGATCTTCTTCTTGCGCTCTTGAAGCCAGTAGAGGAAAGAGCCCAGCAGGCGCTTGGATACTTCGTGTTCGCCATCGGCATTACCAAAAAACTTCTCCATCTCGTCAATCAACACAACAACGGGTGCGATCTGCTCAATGGTCTGCAATGCACGATTGAACTGGCGCTCGGTTTCACCGAGATACTTGCTATAGAAACGGCCCATATCCAGGCGAACCAAGGTAGTGCCAAGTACACCGGCAGCGGCTTTTGCCGTCAGCGATTTACCACCACCAGGTACACCGGCCAGAAGGACACCTTTTACCGGAAGGTCTTTGTCCCAACCGGCTTTACGTATCTGGAGGAACTCCTTGAGGTTTTCGAGACCACCGACATTCCCAATATCAATGGCCTCAAGCACATCGAGGCCGACATCACGCAAGATGTGAGCTTTTTCTTTTCGGATCTCGCCCAGGTATTCTTCACCCTTGAATTTCAAGTAAGCGGAGTAGGTGAAGACGTTCTTCATCTGGGTGTGTGACAAGCCCAAGGCGTGGTTTGCGATGACAGCACGTTCGTTGCTCTCGAAGACTCCACCATCTTTCACGTTATCTTCACAGGTCTGGAGCAGTTTCAGGATTTCCTGATTGCTCATAGCCGGGAGATCGATGTGATAAACGAACTCTTCATTGAAGACGTCTTTGCCAGCGATGATGTAGTTGATCCCCTCATTCTCCAGATAGGTCAGTGATGACTTGAGGGCTGGGAGTGTTTCCGGGTTTGCACGTTGGCGGTCGAAAAAGAAAGTGTCGAACACGACAACTCCGTTTTTGGAGGACTTCTTGGACTCGTCCACCATTGCCTTCATCGTGCCTGGATCAGGCAGCTTCTTGAATGGCATTACAATAAAGTGCTTGCCGACTTTCTTTGCAATGTCAGAGAAAACGCTCTCTGCGCGGCCCAGCTCAAAAGTGCTAACGTTGATGACTGGAAAGGACAACTTGATTGGAATCTCAAGTTTGTCCATTTGCTGTGTAATATCGCTCATCGCTTATCCTTTAAATAAATTTCGACTTGTTGATCACCTCACATCATAAGTTCATTTTATGATGCTGTAAATATCACCTTCCAACTCTGTAGCTGTTCACGGCGGACTCAACGCGCTTGACTGACACGTCTATACCATTTGTCACCAGCAACTCATGCACTTGGCAACAGGCCTGTTGTTTCAGGCCAAAGAACTCTTCGTTAACACGGGCATACTCTGCTGCCGAATTGGAGGCGGCTCGTCTTAGATCTGGCATCAGAGATTCAACGCGAGACTCTACTTTGTCCAGAGAGGAACTGGCAGACGACAAGCTGAACAGCGAGAAGACGCTCCCAAAGTCGAAACCATCATTCAAACCGGCAAAGTCCATACCCAGATCGATAAACTCAGTTGCCATTGAGTGGTGCAGTGAGCCCACAATGTCACGATGATCCCCCAGCGCATTTGCGAAGGCTTTCACAGCTCTCTTCGCATCGTCTATTTCACTGCTGGCCGAGGAGTTTGACATCGACGACATGACGGAAATGCCCTTGTTGTCAGTCACAAGGTCGAGAACCTCCATTGTTTGTGCTGATGAAACACTGGAAGAGGCCTCACTGATTTCACGTAAGGCTTTTTGCCCCATGTCCACCAGTCGCTTGTTGCTCTCGTGGAGTCGAGATGCGGCGTCAAGCCTATCTTGAGCTTGGGTGATTCGTTCCAGAATCTGGCTACCGTCAATCGCTTGCTTCACGGCCCGAGAAACCAATCCCTCTTTGAGCTGGTCTCTCCCACGGCGCAAATACCGCAAATCGCTGTTATGGCCTTTTAGTGCTGAACGTATAACGGCGATGTCTCGACGAAACTGCCAGAACGTTATAATTTTTTGCCAGATCCCCAACTGAGCACGCTGTTGGCAAAGAGCTTCGTACTCTGCACCTTTCTCTTCAACCTGGCTGAGAGCTGCGGTAATCCTGTCTTGATATTGCCGGTCGTCAGCCAAGTAACTTTGAATTGCTTGTTCCATCCCGTACCCCAAAAACTTTCACATGTGAAAGTTCATTCTTTCTTTGTTCTGCCAGTACAAAGTATTTTGCCTTAGAACGACCTCACACCCCGCCCCTGCTCACGCCCATTTTGGGCAATTACAGATTCAGCATTTACAGGCTTATAATGTGATGCCGTAATAGACAAATAAAAAACGGCATAGCCGTTTTTACCTTACTTTGCTTTGCTCCGGCCCCCGCATAGTGCATTACCAATGCGTGATGAAAAATCCTTCCATTCTGGACTGTTCCGGTAGTCATCCTGTCCAGTTGCTTGTTCCTGGCTGGTCGATGCGAATTGATTGAGAGCATCCGGGCACGAAGAGCAGACCCCGATACCTTCCACTCTATTCACGCGAAGCCAGTGACACGGTTGACCGTTTTCAACACAAGCGTGATCATCGGTGCATCCGCACCCTATACATTTAGCAGTGAGCATAAGCGCCTCCCCAAGTAAATTAACAACATCATAGTATCATTATGTGATGCTGTAAATATTAAAAAGAAAGCGGCCATATCCGCCCTTCCGAAGTAATTTTCCTTTAGTGGTTGTCTTGGCCCTGTTTCCAAGCGACGAATGCCTGCACTAGCGGTACGCCATCATCACTCAAGGCATTCCCTTCTATCCATCCGCCTCGTATGACGACAGACTGCCCTGATTCCAAGCCAAAAGGTTCCCACTCAGAAGCCACCGGGGAACCGTCCACCAGCAGGTCGAGATCTTCAATCCATTTATCCCGGCCATCCAGAGTTTTCCAAACTGAGTCATCGACCCAAAAGGCCTTGATTTGTTCTGGTGTGGCATTGGTCCAATCGTTGTCTTTCCCGTCAGCAAGTGAAAGTACAGAGTCAACCGTTTGCTGCCAGTTCGGCCAATCTTCTTCGACAACAACGCAAGTAAGCGAGCTCTTGCCATTTGCTCTGCGGCCATCATCAACCTTCCGGATCAGCCTTTCCAGTGTCGCCAGCTCCTCATCGCAGAGCACGGCCTGTGCATCGCTTATCTTTGCCACGAAGTAACGTGCTTCAAGCATCGACATAATTATTTTCCTCCCCAGGGCACAAGTTTTGTCGAATATCCAAGCATTAGTGGGTGCTTCGGGTCCCCCGAACCAGTCACGCCAAATGCCAATACCGGCTTCCCAGATGCAACGAGCTGCTCTAAAAGCCTGTCCAAATGAACATGCAAAGACTTAGGCAGCTTAGTTCGGCTCCCCCAGCAGGGCACCAAGACATCAGCATCCCGAATAATCCTTTCCAAGTGGATTTCATTTTCAGGCCCGACAGGATCAACCGCCGTAGCCAGCTCTCGAACGTCGGTCGCCCGAAAAGCAAAAGCATTACCGACTATGAATCGCCTCCCTCCGTTGACCTTGGTAAACCCTATCCACTTTCTGACCGTGTGATCGTCCTCGGTGGCCGTGGCCGTAGAGCCGTTTACACCAAAATAACCGAACACAAGGCCTTCGGGTTGCACATCCCTTTCCAGACGGTATCTGTACATGCCGCACTTGCTGATAATTGCACTCAAAGTGTCACCTCTTTTTGAATGAAAAATGCCCTTTCACAGTTGCATTTTTTAATGCTGTGATAGGATAAAAGTGTAAGTTGAAAAGGAGAGATGACCATGAAACATGTACTGAATATCGCGCTGATGGCTGTTGTTATTCTTGGCCTGGCTATGCTTGAGGCCACCAACTGGGGTTACGCAGTGCTGGCTATCCCGGCAGTGATTTGGGCCAAGTCGGTGCTCAACCTTCTGCACAAACTGCCGGTTCTGGCTGCTGCTTTTTGGATTCTGGTTGCTGTTTTCGCGTGGCAAGCGGCACTTGTTGGTATCCTGTTCTATGGCGTACTTGCGACCCCTAAAGCGCCAGCAAACACCAATGGCAAGAAAAGCCGAAAAGCCAATCTGATGGGCACTTACAGCTACGACTTTAAAACCGGCGAATGCTTTAGCTAAGACTGGCTCCACGGTTATTTCTCCTCAGCCTTCCTGATGGGCGCTCTCAGCGCTCTCAGGACAGCTTCTTCAAGAGCTGCGGCCCCTGCCCTATCACGTCGCTTTGTTAATGCCCCATATTGCTTCCTGATGGGTAGCATCAGCTCTTCGAGTTCATTGCGCTTCCTATCGTCGGCTTCAAGTTTCTCGCTTCGCGCCAAGGCTTCGGCTTGCTCGCTTTTTGCTTGCCACTCTATCTTGTCGCCTTGCACTTCCCATGCTTTAACGTAATGAGCATCATCCAGACCTTTTGCTCCGTTGTCCGAAAACGAGGCCCCTGAGTAAATGCCACCGACAACCCAGCGCCTTTTGCTTTTTCCCTTTGAGAAATACATCTCACGGCCTAAAACACCATCGCGCAAAGTGGCTACCGAGATAAATAGCCCAGCGTCCCCTTTCCTAAAGCCGCAGAACACAAACTCAAGCGGTTCGTATAAATCACTCATGCTGATCACTCCGAAGAACAGACAAGACCTTCTCAGCTCGCTCCTGGAGGTCTATGAGTTCGGCAGCATCATTACCGCTCAATGACATGTCCCCGCCATAGAGGCGATACTCAACGCTGTCCATCGCCTGGCGAAGCAATCCTAGAAGAGCATTCACGTTTGCCGGTGTTGATAGGGCGACGGCTTCACCTTTCAGCTCACGTCCATTAAATTCCTACCACTCGGCTATGCCTGTCAGTTCGCAACAATTTGAGCAGGACATACTGGCAACATTCTGGGGATCGTCTGGACAGTGTTCATTGATGACAAAGTTCATCTCGTCACTGCCGCACTTTCCACAAATGATGTGTACTTTTTTGCCCATGCTGCTGCCCTTAGTGGAGAGTCTGCTCTTCCACAACAATCATCCCGTCAACCAAGCTGATTGTGGCGGGACCGCAGTTACCCAGCACCTCAGCTTTGACTCCGTTGTTCAACGCGACATAAAGCCGTCTCGCCCCGTTGGTGACGCGGATGCCTTTCTGGTCGAGTTGTTCAAGCATTTCTTCGTAGGTAATTTTTTCGTCCATCAGTTCTCCTCAGCAAGGATCTCGTCGATGAGGTTCTTTGCTATCAATCTGGCATCCAAAGGGACAGCCAGGCTGTCAATTCTGCCTCTTTCATGGGCAACAATGAGTTGCGCCTTCCAAGCTATCCCGGAAAGAGAAGCATCAGGTTCTTTACCTGAGCTTCTCATACATCTTGCGTTTCGGTACGCCGCCAGCCACTCAGGTCTGGTTGAGTTATAACGCCCAAGGCCAGCTTTTCGTTGGAAGCACATTCATCGCGCACCTTTACAGATTCATTTTATGATACTGTAAACAATAAAAAGACACCTTGCAAGACTTTCACATGTGAAAGTTTTCTGGTTTACATCTGCTCGCTTGGATCAAACCCCAAAGCCTTGCACACGTCATCCAGGTCATCGAGCGTGAAGAATCCCAGCGTCAGTTCCCCGGAGCGCTTCGCGGGGTTATAGCGAACTTTGATAGGCCTACCCGTAGCATCGCTCATCAGGGTCTCCAGGCGCTTAATGTCTGCATCCCTGTCCACTTCTTTGCCCTTCGCTATCGCCTCAAATTTATGAACCGGTGTCCTGGTATGCAGGAGATCCCTCAGGAGCTTTTCTCTCTTGCTGAAAGGTAACTTAGCCACGGCCCTCACATGCCCCAGGGTGATCTTGCGTGGATTTCTGAGCCAGAGTGTTAGCTCTTCCTCCGATAGCGTACCGGCGCGTTTCAGGTGTGTAACCGTATAGACCTTCTCAATACCCAGATCCTCTCTGATCTGACTGTTTGAACGCCCCTCTCCGCTTAGGAACGCGACCACATAGGCCTTTTCTGCATCAGTCATGCCTGGATGCTGGTGGTAGTAGTCAATGGCTTCTCTTGCATCGAGCAGTAGGGGTAGGTTGTTCATTCAGGACACCTTTTAGTCACATGACTATATCGAGGCTTATTCTACCCCCTATTTTAGTCACATGACTACTTACTGACATTTCGGCCCCCATCGCCGCCGATTTTTCTTGATTATAGGTTTGAATCTATATAGGATTGCACCTATATTAAGTAAGGAGAAATCATGTGGGTCATCGAGACAACCGACACCTTTGATGAGTGGTTCGATGCACTGGATGATACCGATAGAGCAAACGTGCTGGCTTCGATGATGGTGCTGCGAGATAGAGGCCCCATGCTGTCGAGGCCATACGCGGATACTGTTAACGGTTCATCCTACAGCAACATGAAAGAGCTTCGGGTCCAAAGCAAAGGAGATCCTATCAGAGCGTTCTTTGCGTTCGATCCAAAGCGTAAGGGGATTCTTCTCTGCGCCGGTAACAAGACCGGGGACGAGAAAAGGTTTTATGAAGTAATGATCCCAATTGCAGACCGTGAGTTTGCGGCGCACTTGGATAAATTGAAGAAGGAGTGACGTTATGGCAAGATCTCTTGACCAAATGCTGGCAACAGAAAAGCCTGAGGTTGTTGCCAAAGCACAGAAAGCGGCCACTGAGATGTTACTGAACATCCACTTGGCAGAGCTTCGTGATCGCATGAACCTTACCCAGGGGGAAATTGCTGCATCTCTGGGTGTGAGACAGCCGACAGTCTCCGAGATGGAAAAACCTGGACGAGATCTCAAGCTGTCGTCCATTAAGCGGTACGTTGAGGCCTCCGGTGGCAAGCTACGCCTCGATGTTGAACTTCCGGACGGCACCCACTACGGCTTTGCCGTTTAACTCGATACGCCCCGTTATGGGGCGTATTACTTCTCTTGCTCTTCTTCCAGCCGTTTTCGGTATATCTCTCCTGCACGTTCCCTGCCATCGTCGGTCAGCCTAAAGGCCAGCTTTAGAGAAGCATTCCGGTACTTGTTCAACAGGCCGTTCTCCACCAGCGTGTGGCATGACGTTCGGAAGTTCGTTCCATGAATACCGCTCTGGCGAGCTGAATTGATCATCTCCAGTATTTTTACACCTGGTACAGGCTCGGCTTTTCCACCGGCCTCAATTGCGTATAGAATGAACAAAACGTCTTTTTGAGTTGACGACAATCTCATCCCTTCCCCTTATTCATGTCTGATATGAATAAGGCTCCCACGAAGGAGCCTTATGTAAACCTTATTCATGTGTCACATGATTAAGATCTAGTTCACGGAGTCTTTCAACCCCTTACCAGCTTTGAACCCAGGAATGTTGGCCGCCGCGATCTGGATGTTCTCTCCAGTCTGGGGATTCCGCCCGGTTCGCGCTGCGCGTTCCTTAACGTGGAAAGTACCAAACCCAGTGAGCGCTACTGTCCCACCCGCTTTAAGCTCCTCTGTCACTGAGTTGATCAGCGCATTTACCGCAGCTTCGGCCTTTGCTTTGCTAATGTCAGCGTCTTCGGCCACTTTCATAATCAGTTCACTTTTGTTCATCGTTATTCCTGTTTGTTTTCTTGGTTACTGTTTACACCTGCATACTCTGGGGTGTGGTTAGTGCTTTC
Organism: Providencia sp. PROV080; assembly: GCF_033688105.1. Lineage (NCBI taxonomy): Bacteria > Pseudomonadati > Pseudomonadota > Gammaproteobacteria > Enterobacterales > Morganellaceae > Providencia > Providencia sp. PROV080. Next base: position 169,290 of record NZ_CP096347.1, on the reverse strand, counting down.
TTCGCCACTCCCAAGGGGGAGTTCTCTCCGATTCCGGTAATGCCCAGAGACCTCGCTTATCGGCTTTGGCTTCGGCCTCCAGCTTGAACAGCTCCGGTGTTTTGGCGTACTGCCGGTACACCCACGCACTCCCAGAACGGACCATTTCGGCATTGACCCATTTGCCATCGACATAAAGGTTGGCGACCAGACGGCCATAACGGTCTTTGTCGATTTGCTCGACTTTAATCATTCGACCAAACACCAGATCGGACAACGCCTGTTTCGCCTTTGAGCCGTAGGGTTGTTTCTTCTCTGGGGTGTCGATTTCCGCCAGCCTTACCCGGTACTGGATTTTGCCGCTCCGGCAATCTTTCCCGGAGTCACAGCTTTGTTCAGTCAGGACCTTGACCGTATCACCGTCAGACACCCCCACAACCTTCGCAGTAAAGGTTTCTGCCCATACCTGAGGGGCCACCACCAGCATGGCTACCAGGAACGCTGAAACCCCCGTATTTTTCACAAAACCTAACCTCATAATCACTCCATCCAAATTACTTTTTTTTCCCAGCCGGTAGAGCCTTGGCCCAACAGAGCCTTGTTTCATCCACCTTGCTGTCTACGATTCGACAGGCATCCCAGTTAAGAGATGACCAGTGAGCAATGGCAGAGGCCAACCAGTACCACGGTGCCGTAAACACCGGCTGGCCCCCTTCCTTCGTTTTAAATACCTGGTATCGCATGTTGATCCTCCTGTTTGGGTGAGGCTTAGGCCTCGTAATAGAAATTTTTTGTGTCCGGATAGGGTTTAAAGCAATGAGCCGTGGCTCTCCCCAGGGAAAGCACTGAAGCCTCAGCTTCCGGCGCTTCCTCAGTGTCTTCACGAAATTCCCCGCCAAGTTGCTTCACCCATTCGGCAGCAAGCTGCACACCTTCATCAAAGGGAACTTTGTTCTTTTGAAGCACATCCAGATAGGAAAGCAGCAAGCAGTGAGGCGTAATGACGGCGGTGTTCCAATCGGTTGCGAGCCGTGTTTCGTCCATATCTGCATACCAGGCATCAACCTGATGTTTCAATCCGATCTCGGCCATCATGCCGTGCTTACCGGCGACCTTTCTGCCTTCCTCTACCACATCAACCGGGGCGTCCCAGTAGAGGACTCCCCCGTCCGCTTCTTGGGTCGCACAGGTTGCACCTTGCGGCCAATGCCTCCGTTCCATAACGAGCTCGCAGAGCGTTTGGTTGCCTACAGGAGCCTTGTAGTCCTCATCGAGATTCACCACGATGGTTTCCGGCTCCTGTTCAACCGGTGGCAGGTATCTGGCGACCAGAGGCATTGTCAAAATCACAGCCCCATCCATGTGAAAGGATGTTGGAGCCTTCACTATTCGGTCCATTACCCAGCACCAAGCATGAAGCAACCGATCCTCTACCTTGTCGTCAGCCTCAATCTCTTGAACGAACTGGTTGAAACGAACCTGACTATCCAGAAACAGGCCTGTGCTCTGACACTTATCGCTGATCGTATGAATGAGCTCCGCCTGCTCCAGAAGCATTTCTCGGGTGACTTCCTCCACATCACCAAATGCGTCAAACAACTTTGTCATGTAGTCACGAATTTGCATGTTCTTCCCCCTCGGCATCGAATTGCTTTGCAAGCTCAGGATCACCGGCCCAGCGAAGGGCGTCTCCCATATGCGTGAAAGCGCGTTTATTGTTATCCTGCTTATTCACCCTGACCGGCGTCTTTTGGTCACGAGGCTGTAGTAGCCAGTACCCGGCCTCTTCCCTGATTAGTTCTGCGGCCACCAGAAAGCCGTTCTTCGTTGCAATGATCATCATCAGCTCCCGTGGTTAAGCCAGTAGGCATAGATAGTGATGGCAAGGCCTCCCGCGAGCACAATGACTGCGGCGGTACGCTGGACCCACTTCGATGCACCAAACCGCGCCAGGTGTCTCCCCAGGAACTGGAAAGGTGCTGTCTTTCCGATAGCGCGAATCACCCAGGAGATTGCCAACAGAAGGATGGCTGTGGCCGGGTATATACCAACCCCTAAGAGATTCATCTCTCCGACCGCGAGCTGATAGATGAATGCCAACAGCATGGCTACCGCAGTCAATACAGCTACAACCTTGGTCCCGTTTCGCCAGTCCCACGCTCGACGTGCGTCACTGGTAAAACTCACCATCGAGACAAGGAACGGCATAAATGGCAGGTTCATGCTGGTGGGTTTATCCATGAATGCGTCAAGACCCACAAACATGGCCGTCATCACCACATAGAACAACAGGGCGGGGACAAGCATGTCGCGTAAAGACCGAACCTGGTTGGCGTTCGCGTTTTGAGTATTCGTCGTCATTGTGTTTGCCCCTTCAACATTCCCCATAGCTGACGGTGAAGATCAGCGATTACCTTGTACGTCCCCTTCACTGCTGGTTGCTCAAGGGTCTTGAGCATCCACAAAGCAATAAACAGGCTGGAAAGCAGTGCCACCACCAACTGGATGTTGTGGCTACTCAAATAGACGGCATAGCCGTTTAGGCAGGCACTCAATAGCAACCAGACCCTGGCCGTCATCAGCCCCCAGCGGTGATAGGTCACGAGCAGGTAGGCTGTTACGACAGAACAGAGTGTCATGGCACCAGAAGTGGCTAGGTAAACGACCCATGTACTGGCCTCGCCAGTGACGTAAGTGCCACCAACGGAGAAGGACAAGCCAAAGATCCAAATTGCTGCATTCCGGAGTAGGGCATCAACAATGATGTAACTAGCAGCGAGATTGATAATTCCGCGTTTTAGCATTACCCCCTCCCGTTATTCTGATACCTGCCCAGCTCAGCCCTGAGCCTATTAATTTCTTCCGTGGCTTCGGCCAACTGCTCCCGATACTTCTTGAACTGCTGATATGAATGCCAGGACTGTCCTTTCGATACTGACTTCGTGATGGCGGCGACCTCATCCGGCGTCAACCGGGTGAGCTGCTCTTCCGGATAGATCAGGATGGTGTTGCTGTCCCAGTCAAAGCCTGCGTGAATAGCTTTCACCCCCACTGTAGGGGTTCCACCAATCCCACCTGGCTGGTGGATGACAAGCCTCAAAGGCGCTGAGGCCTTGTGTGGATGAAGGCTATCGAGAGCCTCTTTTGCTTCTTGTAACTCCATAGATTCACCTCATAGTGAAATCAGGCCCCGGAGAGCCTGACTTTCACATGTGAAAGTTAATTTGCCTTCTGCTGTCTGGCAGAAACCCTCAAGGCCAGCGCCTTTTGCATGTCGGGCTGCTGGAAACGCACCTTGGTCCGATCAGGCCAACTGTCCATTTCATTGCACCGCAGGGTGTCTATGGCCGCATCACGGTAAACCTGATAGAAGTCGGTTCCACCTATGGAGTTAATTGCCATCATGGCGGCAAACATCGGGTTACTGTTCATGACGCTTGTAAGAGTCTCGGGGGTCATTGGGGTGTCGCATGACTTGTTGAGGGCAACCAGCAGGTCATTACCAACCAGGGCACAGGCAGCGCATACCTGTTTGGTATCATCCAAGGCCTTCGCGTATTCGTTGTTTGGCTGAGGGACGCTTGAGCAAGCCGACAGGACAAGCAGCCCCGCCAGAAGGCATCCCAATTTAGTTGTAATCTTGATCATCAGTTCTCACTCCACTTTCACATGTGAAAGTTTTTATTGGTTCGCGGAGTCGTCTTGTTGCGACTCAATCATCATTTTTCGCATCACGGCCATGATGGCTTGCGCCGGTTGAGCGCCGCCGAGAAGCTGGCTCTTGCCGGTATGGTTGTCCACTACAAAAGTGGCTGGTGTCCCGTTGACGCCATAGCTCTTGGCTTTCTGGATGTCAGCTTCAACCTTGTCTTCGTACTTTCCTGAGCCGAGGCACTCCCGGAACGCATCCAGATCAGCACCAACACCAGTGACAACAGAGGCCAGGTCAGCAACACCGCCACCATTCCCCTGGGTATGGTGGAAAATGTCGTTAACGAAGACCCAGAAGCCACGGTTGCCCTTCTGCTCAGCAATACATTCAGCGGCCAGAGCTTCCTTGTGAGCTGCCGGGTTATGGAAATCGAGAGGCATGTGCTTCCACTGCCAATTCACATTGCCTTTGCTGGCATCCACAATTTGTTTGGGTGTGTCGTGGAATCGCTTGCAGAATGGGCACTCCATATCGGAGAACTCCACCAGCGTGAACCGAGCACCAAGGTCCCCGTAGATGTGTTTGCCTTCTTCGACCTTCTCAGGTGCTGCCTCGAACTGGGCATACTTCTGATCGATGTCGGCTTGTTGTTTCTGCGCGACAAACTTGTTGATGCTTTCGGCCACAGCAGCTTCAAACTCTGCCTTGCTTTTGAAGGTGACGCCTTCGGCATCCTTCACCTGGTTGACCGTAGACTTCACGTTGGCGATCTCTTGCGCCAGATCCTTCTCTTTCACGAACTGGTAGATCCCGAACCCGGTTCCTACGAGCCCCAAAAGAATGGCGGCAACAACCCCGAGACGTAGTGATTTGGTACTTTGTTCTGTCATATCAAACTGCTCCTATCAGTAAACTTTCACAGCGCTGAGTTCTTGCACGAAGGAACTGGCTTCGAGCTTCGCTCGTTGGGTCAGTCGCCGGATGATGTCTTCGGTTGGTGTGTAGTCCACCAAGTTGCTCTGGTGGATGACGTCTCGCGCCACGGAGTTCAAACTACCCAGGCCATCAATCAGCCCAATGTCTTTGGCCTGCTCCCCGTTCCAGAGCAATCCAGAAAACACCTCTGGGTCGTCTTTCAGTCGATCACCCCGCCCAGCCTTCACTCGTTCGATGAACTGCTGGTGGGTTTTCGATAGAACGCCCTCCCAGAATTTCTTCATGTCAGAGGTAAGAGGGGAGAATGGGTCGAGAAGCGCTTTGTGCTCTCCGGAAGTGATAGCCCGGCGCTCGATGCCGAGCTTGTCCATCAAGCCGGTGAATCCAAACCCCGAGCTGATGACGCCGATAGAACCGACAAGGCTGGCGCGGTCAGCATAGATTTCATCCGCAGCAGAGGCGATGTAGTAACCGCCAGAGGCACCGATGTCATCAATGATGGCGTAGACCTTTTTCTCCGGATGAAGGGCTCGCTGCGCCTTCACTTCGTCATAAATCCGTCCTGCTTGAACCGGGCTACCGCCAGGGCTGTTTATGCGAAGCACGATAGCTTGTGAGTTCGGGTTGTCGAATGCAGCTTGGATGGACGGGATAAGGTGATCAGCATCGGCCAGAGTGCCAGCAGCAATTTCACCACGGATGTTGATATACGCGGTGTGAGGGGCTCCTGCCTTGGCGCTTTGCCACGGCATCCCACCCGGATTAGATGCCAAAATGATGAAGCCGATCATGAGAAGCACGAAACCAGATGCGCGAAGCACACGCAACATGGTCCGCCAGCGCCGGTCTTTCACCTGCTCTTTATGCAGGGTGAACATGTACTTCTCAATGAGTTCTTTCTCCCAGGGGATCTCTTTGTTTTCTGCCATTAGTTTTTCCTTTTGCATGTTTCGATTATCAGTCCCCAGAACTCTTCATCAGCGCTATCAGCCCGGTCTTTGACTTTCTGGTAAACAAGGTTGGTGTTGAGCTGATGCTCACGACAGAACTGAGCAATGTTGCTGTAGGTCCTGTCCAGATAGGTGAAGGGTTTCCCTTTACCTTTTTTCTTGGCGAGGATGAGCTTCCACTCATCATTGGAGAGTTTGTCTGCGGCCTTCCCGGTGTCCGCAATGCGCCTACGCACCGTTACCGGATCAAGTCCATGTGCTCTGGCTATGCTGGCAACGCAGTTGAACTTCCGACCGTCAATCATGACAGTAGGCAAATCACCAGCGGCAGCCTCCTTGAATCGGAAACCTCTGTAACCTGGTTTGAAGATCCCAGGAGCAAGTTGCTCACGGAACTCGATTGCTTGTTCTGACCTGACAAACTTGCTGTCGATTTTGCCGAGCATGTACTTAGCCCGAGCGATTACCTGGTAAAGCGTCTTCTCCAGGAGCATGGCGTCAGCAGCTCGACTCGGAAGACCTATGTCGTCTTCTTGCTCGATACCCAACATTTCTGCATGGCTGGAGCCTTCTGCATGTCGGAAACAGCCGTCGTACTCAAAAAGAAAGGAGGCCAAACCTCCTCTCAGCTTTGCTTTGAACCGGGTGTTGGCCGCGTTCTCTGGCGCTGGTGCCAGCTCGGACACTTCAAGCCCTAAATTTGCGGCCAACTTCCGCAGGTCTTCCTCTCCAATTCGGCATCCAGGCTGCATAACCTGCGCCAGAGCAGATTCATCAGCACATCCGCGTTCTTTCAGCTCAGCCAAGAGGTAGGGAACTCGTACTACCCCCATAAGCTCAAGCTCCCTGAATCGCGTGGACCACCAGCTCACAGAGTTTCCCGTACACAGGAGCAAGGCAGAGTGAAGCCATCACCATGCCAAAGGCTTTCGATGGAGCCTCTTTGGCGAACTTGGTCAACCACGGCATCATGCCGCACAGAGCAGCAACCATAGCGCCAGCCACCCCCAGGGAAGGGAATGCCATCACTTGGGCCAGAATGAAGAAACACTGGGCGTATGCCGCATGGGTCATCGCCTTCTTATCTGCTGCCGTGAACTCCACGGCATCTACGCTTTTGACTTTTTCCATCACATTGTCCTCATGCAACATCAGGTTTTCCGAAAAATTTCTCATACACTTCGAGGTCGAAGGCCAGCATGGTCTTTGCCGCCTTTTCACTAAGCTGGTGGAGGCTAAGCATCTGAACCTTGTCAGTGCCGGTCACTTGCAGATCCACCGCGAACCACGTCCCACCTTTGGTCACGGCCAGAACTTGCACCGCCCAGGGCTTATCCAGTCGTTCGGGCGGAGTGATCATGTTCGACACTTTGGCGACCGTCGCGGTTGAACCTACCCAGTGCTTGTCGAACGCAATGACGTTCAACGCTTCAAACGCATCCTTCGCAGCTTTAAACCGGCTCCGGACAGCATCTTGTTGCTTCCAAGCCATGAACTGGAGAAGGGTCATTCCACCAGCCATAAGGGTGAGAAAACTCAAGCCATTGGCGGCAGCTACGACCGTCGCTACCAAGGACCCCAACATGACGAAGCGGTTATGTTTAAGCTGGGCCACTATTCACCTCCTATACCAACCAGCGTACAGGACTTTTCAAAAATGCAACCCCGCCTAGCTGCCCAATTCGGGCAACCCTGATTCAATCCAGAACTTTCACATGTGAAACTTTCCGCCACAGGAACAGGAGGTTTTTACCTGACCAGAACGGATGGATTGATAGCGGTGCCACAGCTTGACCACTTCTTTTTCGCTGAGAAGGTTTGTCTTGATGTAACGGACTCTATCCCCGTCCGCTGTCTCAACAACGGTTCGGACATAGCCGTACTTGGCAACGGGTGCCTTGTACTTGTGTGACAGAATTACCCGGTAAACCGAGAGCTGGATAATGTCCGACTCATAGATGTGGTTTACCTGGCGCAGCTTGGTGTCCAAGGGAATGAGAACCCCATTCTTGGTTTGGTACACCTGATCAACCCTGCCGTGCATGGGCACCGGCTGTGTGGTTGATATGTCCTGTTCGGACAAAAACAGAGTGGCCGAGCGCAGCTCATAAGGCATGTTCTCTGATTTCCACCACGCCCAGGTGTCTCCAATGCCGCGTTTGCGCCATTGGTCCACTTTCGCAATGACGAAAGGGGCGATGATCAGGACGAATATCCAGAGAACTGGCTTCATGACTACCTCCGGCCCCTAAACCACTCTGGATGATTGGATACATCCATGCTCTTAACCTGTGATGAGAAGACCAGTAGCTCTTGGGTCGTCAGGACGGTCTCAGGAGCCCGAGCGATGAAAGGTCTCAGCAATTCAGAACCCGCATAGATATTGATGACCATATGCAATCGCTCTGTTGCTCCAGAAACTCTCCGCCAGCTCCGGTAGGTTTCTGTTGATTTGGCATAGCCAACCAAGGCAGGAGCCAGCGTGTCGGACTCCTTCGTATTCAACTTCCCTTTTGCTGCCTTCGATACGAACTCAGCGATCACCGAAGCCAGCATGTCGGAGGTAAGGTGAAGCGGCAGCTTTATCGTGTCGAAGTCAGCCTGCTTGATGGTGAACAGGCGGATGTGATCGTTGCGGTAGTCACGCACATAGATGACATGACTCTCAAATGGGTTGGAGTGGTTAAAGGCATCCATACCCCAGCCTGCGGCCTCAAGATGTGCGTTTGATACTGACTTGTCGTAATCAAATTCCACGCTATTACTCTCCGTCTTGTCGTTCAGGAACTTTCACATGTGAAAGTTTTCCGTCGGTCATGATGTCCAGGACGGCTTTGCCCAGTCTCATCCCTTTATGGTTTTGAACCGGGTCTCCCTTGTAGAAAAGTCCTGGCTCGTTATCGGGATGGAATACCCCGTGAGGAATGTTGTCGTGATCGCCCAGCCACATGCGTAGCCTCAGATCCACCAGCCACCCATCATCCAGGACAACCCAGAAATGCGGTGTCACGATGTCCTTGGTCTGTTCGTTTCGCACAAAGCCATACATGCAGTCATGAGGTACACCCGCTTCATTGAGTAGGTGGCTTACTGCCCATGTCATACCGTCACATTCCATCTGGCAGTCATCCAAGGTCATAAGGACGGCTTCCAGTTCCCGGTGCCACTCCGTCATTTGCTTGGCCGCAGGTTTTACCACCAGCTCGTTTTTGTTTTCTGCCAAGATGATGTCTTCCTCGTCAATATTGCATTCGTCTATCGCTTCCGAACGGATGGATACCGCTTCATCCCAGTCATCGCTCGATCCGAAAATGCTCCAACCCTCAAGACCGTAATTCACCCATACGATGAACCGCTTTATCGTTTTCATGTGCGGCCCCCTTTAACCGTGCAACGTTCCCACATACTCACCCCTTCAAACCGTAACCCCACCAAAAAGCCACTTCTTGATGATTTCCAATCAGCAGCGGCAGGTTGCCCCTGAACTAACCTCACCGAAAAACCACCTTTAGATTGCTTTCTGGTGCTTATCAAGTTCTCCTGAGTGATTAGTCGTTCTGAAAACTTTACTTTTCACAGTATCATTTTATAATACTGTAAATCATAAAAACAACCCAGTAAAGAAAAAAGAGCGACTTATGTTGAGACGAGAAAACCAAGGAGATTTGTTCGATGACCAGGTGGTGTTGCCATCACTGGAGTCGGTTCTTACCGGCATATCTTCCAGTCAGCGTTGTGACGATAGAACAACGTACTTCTCCGCTCCGGATGTGGACCTGAGTTTGTACGATCACATCATTGTTTGCCTGTCTGGAGGCAAAGACTCGATTGCTGCGTACTTGCGGCTGGTGGACATGGGTGTTGATAAGTCAAAGGTGGAGTTCTGGCACCATGATGTTGATGGTCAGGAAGGCAGTTCGTTGATGGATTGGGCCTTCATGCGTGATTACTGTCGTCAGCTCGGGGAAGAACTGGGTATCCCAATGTACTTCTCGTGGCTTGAGGGCGGCTTTGAGGGCGAAATGCTCAAAGACAATGCCTATAGCCACCCCCATCGTGTAGAGACGCCTGAGGGGCTTCTGGTGCTGCCTAGAGACCATAAGCGCTCTAAGCCTGGTACGCGCCTTCGTTTCCCTCAGCAATCGCCATCACTCCAAACAAGGTGGTGCTCATCAGCCTTGAAGATCGATGTTGGCCGCAGAGCTCTTAATAACCAGGAGCGCTTCAAGGGGAAGAAGATCCTTTTCATCACTGGTGAGCGCCGGGAGGAAAGTGCAAACAGATCCAAGTACAACCAGCTTGAGGCTCATGCCTGTGACAGAAGATATGGGAAGACTGCACGGTTAGTTGATGCCTGGAGGCCCGTTCTTCATTGGACTGAGGAGGAGGTATGGGAAGTAATCGAGCGTCACCGCATCCTGGCCCCAGTCCCTTATCGCCTTGGCTGGAGCCGGTCGTCGTGTATGACCTGCATCTACAACTCACAGCGTATCTGGTCCACGATCCGTCACTACTGGCCTGAACGAGCTGGGAAAATTGCTCAGTATGAACAAACCTTTGGTGTGACGGTATCAAGAAAAAAAATCGACGTAATAGATTTAGGTTCTGCTGTTGCGCCGATACAGATTAGTGATGTTGAGGCATTGGAGCAGGTATCCAGAGAAGATTACACGCTCCCGATTTTTGTGCCGGAGGGGCAGAAGTGGGTTCTCCCTGGTGGCGCATTTGGCCGAGAGGCCTGTGGTTCTGATTGATTTGTGCAGAGGTGGCAATGTTGGATTTTGTTTTTTTTTCTACCATCCCACAAAAAAGTTCGTGGTGGAGAAAAGATAAGCTATGCAAGGCTTTAGGAGACGTGGTTTTTCAGGATGACGAAGAACGATTCGGCGCTAGGTGCAACATAGGTGCATCGCACGAGCGCTAGGAACGGCGAAAAAAGGCGGACGTGGCGAAATCGGTAGACGCAGCAGACTTTAAAATTGGAGTGCCCGCGGGGAAATCCGCGGAGTAGAACCGCTCAAAGTCGGGGAACGCTAACGGGCAATACCCTAAGCCAATCCCGAGCCAAGCCCCTTCGGGGGAAGGTGTAGAGACTGGACGGGCGGCGCCTAAAGCCTTCGGGCAATGGCGAAGGGACAGTCCAGACCACGAACGTCATCAGACGGCGGCGAAAGTCGAGGTGGTACGAAAATCTGCTTCTCTGTGAGAGTACGGGTTCGAGTCCCGTCGTCCGCACCACAAAGCCAAACATCCCTGCGATGATCGACCTCTGGGCGTTTGGTCGTGAGCCCGCCACCCTCGCGCTACGCTTTGCGCAGGCGTCGAAGGCGATCAGGTGCGCCCATCGATTCCGTCGAGCACCATCGCTGCGAGTTCATCGCTGGTGTGTGCACCACTATCGAGAACACGGGTTGTGCATGGAAGCCGTTCCCTTGCGGCCAAGCATCGGGCGACATTCGCTAATCGCCACTCTCGAATCTCCGCATTTCGATTCGGGTCAGGATGCATGGTCTGGTTCGCGATCCGGTGACGCAATAGGTCCTCGTTGAGCGTCAGAAAGATGTGCAGCAGCTGATCGTCGATCCGCCTTACCCCGTCGAGTATCTCAGTCAGATAGTCCGGGTGCACGAGCGTCATTGGGATGATGATGTCCTGCGAGTAATTCCTTCGAATCTCCCTGACCGCCGCGATCGTAAGTCCCCTCCACAAGGGGAGATCCTGATAGTCTCCGCTCGCTGGCATGGGGACCGTTTCTTTCACCACGAACCCGATTTCCTCGGGGTCAAAGATCAGCGATTTGGAACGCCGATCGCGCAGCCGCTTAGCGAGCGTCGTCTTTCCGGCGCCGAAAGGTCCGTTGATCCAGATTATCATTGTCGACGGCCTCTAACCTGAAGGCTCGCAAGAGCGCTCGACGGCCTCGTGCGGAGGCACGATCGGAGTGGTTCCGAAATGCTTCTCAAGATAGGTGACGCCGAACGTCACGATGTCCTGCGCGTCGAACAGGTAGCACTGAGCAAAGCCCACGACACCTTCTCGATGGCGACCGAGCTTCACGTAAGCATTTGCTATAGTTTCAACCGCATCCGGCTTTCCTTCGATAGCAAAGCAATCGAGAATGCCGTTTGAATCGTAATCCGATGCCGTTTTCCAGGCGACTTCACCGTCTCTTCCAAGCATCGGCATCTCATACGTCACCCACCGTTTGTTGGGGATATCGGCAACCGCCTCGGCGTAGTGCAATGCGGTAACGGAGTTTAGCGGCGCACCCAACAGCAGGGCCTTCCCGCCAAGGCGAACGAACCGCTCGACGGGCGATCCTTCCCCCAAGGCGTGACCGAGTTCGTGAGGCTCCGTCAGCGTTTCAGCCAGCGGACCAACCGCGACCATCGATGCATCGGGGTGCGCGCTGCGCCGCGCGCCGGGGGCTTGAACCAGAAATTGATTCAGCAGGCCGAACCCACGGTAAGTCCCGGCTGTTGCGGGATCGAACGGCAGCCAGGTACGGCGGGCTTCGTCATCCAGCCGAGCGCCATTCAGAGTCTCCTCGTAGGGTGATCGGTCCCACGACGCGTATCCCATCACAGTGCCAGTCGGCCCAACCGCGGAGCGTAACGCGGCAACGACCGTCTCCGCTCCTCCTTCGACCGGACCAATCGCTTTAAGTGAGGCATGCACCATCAAGAGGTCACCGGTTTGGACTCCGAGTTTTTGAAGCGCCTCCGTTATTGCCTTCCGCGTATGCATCGCGATATCTCCTCTAAACTGCAAAACACTATACGGGGTCTGACGCTCAGTGGAACGAAAACTCACGTTAAGGGATTTTGGTCATGAGATTATCAAAAAGGATCTTCACCTAGATCCTTTTAAATTAAAAATGAAGTTTTAAATCAATCTAAAGTATATATGAGTAAACGGCACTGTTGCAAATAGTCGGTGGTGATAAACTTATCATCCCCTTTTGCTGATGGAGCTGCACATGAACCCATTCAAAGGCCGGCATTTTCAGCGTGACATCATTCTGTGGGCCGTACGCTGGTACTGCAAATACGGCATCAGTTACCGTGAGCTGCAGGAGATGCTGGCTGAACGCGGAGTGAATGTCGATCACTCCACGATTTACCGCTGGGTTCAGCGTTATGCGCCTGAAATGGAAAAACGGCTGCGCTGGTACTGGCGTAACCCTTCCGATCTTTGCCCGTGGCACATGGATGAAACCTACGTGAAGGTCAATGGCCGCTGGGCGTATCTGTACCGGGCCGTCGACAGCCGGGGCCGCACTGTCGATTTTTATCTCTCCTCCCGTCGTAACAGCAAAGCTGCATACCGGTTTCTGGGTAAAATCCTCAACAACGTGAAGAAGTGGCAGATCCCGCGATTCATCAACACGGATAAAGCGCCCGCCTATGGTCGCGCGCTTGCTCTGCTCAAACGCGAAGGCCGGTGCCCGTCTGACGTTGAACACCGACAGATTAAGTACCGGAACAACGTGATTGAATGCGATCATGGCAAACTGAAACGGATAATCGGCGCCACGCTGGGATTTAAATCCATGAAGACGGCTTACGCCACCATCAAAGGTATTGAGGTGATGCGTGCACTACGCAAAGGCCAGGCCTCAGCATTTTATTATGGTGATCCCCTGGGCGAAATGCGCCTGGTAAGCAGAGTTTTTGAAATGTAAGGCCTTTGAATAAGACAAAAGGCTGCCTCATCGCTAACTTTGCAACAGTGCCGGATTGAATATAACCGACGTGACTGTTACATTTAGGTGGCTAAACCCGTCAAGCCCTCAGGAGTGAATCATGACCGTAGTCACGACCGCCGATACCTCCCAACTGTACGCACTTGCAGCCCGACATGGGCTCAAGCTCCATGGCCCGCTGACTGTCAATGAGCTTGGGCTCGACTATAGGATCGTGATCGCCACCGTCGACGATGGACGTCGGTGGGTGCTGCGCATCCCGCGCCGAGCCGAGGTAAGCGCGAAGGTCGAACCAGAGGCGCGGGTGCTGGCAATGCTCAAGAATCGCCTGCCGTTCGCGGTGCCGGACTGGCGCGTGGCCAACGCCGAGCTCGTTGCCTATCCCATGCTCGAAGACTCGACTGCGATGGTCATCCAGCCTGGTTCGTCCACGCCCGACTGGGTCGTGCCGCAGGACTCGGAGGTCTTCGCGGAGAGCTTCGCGACCGCGCTCGCCGCCCTGCATGCCGTCCCCATTTCCGCCGCCGTGGATGCGGGGATGCTCATCCGTACACCGACGCAGGCCCGTCAGAAGGTGGCCGACGACGTTGACCGCGTCCGACGCGAGTTCGTGGTGAACGACAAGCGCCTCCACCGGTGGCAGCGCTGGCTCGACGACGATTCGTCGTGGCCAGATTTCTCCGTGGTGGTGCATGGCGATCTCTACGTGGGCCATGTGCTCATCGACAACACGGAGCGCGTCAGCGGGATGATCGACTGGAGCGAGGCCCGCGTTGATGACCCTGCCATCGACATGGCCGCGCACCTTATGGTCTTTGGTGAAGAGGGGCTCGCGAAGCTCCTCCTCACGTATGAAGCGGCCGGTGGCCGGGTGTGGCCGCGGCTCGCCCACCACATCGCGGAGCGCCTTGCGTTCGGGGCGGTCACCTACGCACTCTTCGCCCTCGACTCGGGTAACGAAGAGTACCTCGCTGCGGCGAAGGCGCAGCTCGCCGCAGCGGAATGAGCGAACGTCGATATAGCCCGCTCGCGACGCTGTTCGCGGCGACCTTTCTCTTCCGGATCGGCAACGCGGTGGCGGCCCTCGCGCTTCCATGGTTCGTCCTGTCTCATACAAAGAGCGCGGCCTGGGCGGGCGCCACGGCCGCTAGCAGCGTCATCGCGACCATCATCGGCGCGTGGGTTGGTGGTGGCCTCGTCGATCGGTTCGGGCGCGCGCCCGTCGCATTGATCTCGGGTGTGGTGGGCGGCGTGGCCATGGCGAGCATCCCACTGCTCGATGCCGTTGGCGCCCTCTCGAACACTGGGCTGATCGCTTGCGTGGTGCTCGGTGCCGCGTTCGACGCACCCGGTATGGCCGCGCAGGACAGTGAGCTGCCCAAACTCGGCCACGTCGCCGGGCTCTCCGTTGAGCGCGTCTCGTCACTGAAAGCGGTGATCGGGAACGTCGCGATTCTAGGTGGCCCGGCCCTTGGGGGGGCCGCAATCGGCCTGCTTGGCGCTGCGCCAACGCTCGGGCTGACGGCGTTCTGCTCCGTCCTTGCAGGTCTGCTCGGCGCGTGGGTGCTTCCCGCGCGTGCCGCTCGGACGATGACCACGACGGCGACTCTCTCCATGCGCGCCGGCGTCGCTTTTCTCTGGAGCGAACCCCTGCTGCGCCCTCTCTTTGGTATAGTGATGATCTTCGTGGGCATCGTTGGCGCCAACGGCAGCGTCATCATGCCTGCGCTGTTTGTAGATGCAGGACGCCAAGTAGCAGAGCTCGGGCTGTTCTCCTCAATGATGGGGGCTGGTGGTCTCCTTGGCATTGCCATTCATGCGTCGGTCGGCGCCCGGATATCAGCGCAGAACTGGCTGGCGGTGGCATTTTGTGGCTCTGCGGTGGGCTCGCTTCTGCTTTCACAGTTGCCAGGCGTGCCGGTGCTGATGTTGTTGGGCGCGCTCGTGGGACTGCTGACCGGCTCAGTCTCTCCCATTCTCAACGCTGCCATCTACAACCGCACGCCGCCAGAACTTCTCGGCCGGGTACTCGGCACGGTCTCGGCGGTGATGCTGTCAGCCTCGCCCATGGTTATGCTTGCGGCCGGCGCGTTTGTCGACCTTGCTGGTCCGCTCCCTGGCCTCGTTGTATCGGCCGTGTTTGCGGGGCTCGTGGCTCTACTCTCGCTCCGTCTTCAATTTGCTACAATGGCGGCGGCAGCCACAGCCTCCGCCCCAACCCATACAGAAGGTGAACACTGATGCCCCGCCCCAAGCTCAAGTCCGATGACGAGGTACTCGAGGCCGCCACCGTAGTGCTGAAGCGTTGCGGTCCCATAGAGTTCACGCTCAGCGGAGTAGCAAAGGAGGTGGGGCTCTCCCGCGCAGCGTTAATCCAGCGCTTCACCAACCGCGATACGCTGCTGGTGAGGATGATGGAGCGCGGCGTCGAGCAGGTGCGGCATTACCTG
Source organism: Providencia sp. PROV080 (assembly GCF_033688105.1). NCBI lineage: Bacteria > Pseudomonadati > Pseudomonadota > Gammaproteobacteria > Enterobacterales > Morganellaceae > Providencia > Providencia sp. PROV080. The sequence goes on along the minus strand of NZ_CP096347.1, from coordinate 153,618 downwards.
AATGCGATACCGATAGGCGCAGGGCCGCAAGGGCTCTGGGAATTTTTGCAGGTGCTCGTTCGGAGCATGAACACTCGCAACGACTTCTCGGTGAACTATCTCATCTCCTGGTACGAGCTCCAGGTGCCGGAGCTACGCACGCTTGCGATCCAGCGGAACCGCGCGGTGGTGGAGGGGATCCGCAAGCGACTGCCCCCAGGTGCTCCTGCGGCAGCTGAGTTGCTCCTGCACTCGGTCATCGCTGGCGCGACGATGCAGTGGGCCGTCGATCCGGATGGTGAGCTAGCTGATCATGTGCTGGCTCAGATCGCTGCCATCCTGTGTTTAATGTTTCCCGAACACGACGATTTCCAACTCCTCCAGGCACATGCGTAAACGGAGGTGTGCAGAGTCCCTGCGGCAGGCGACGAACACGACCGTCGTCGATTAGTACCGGTACGGTCGGTGGTATCGAAGTCTTGATCACCACTCAGGTCTACGGCTTACAAATGGTGACCATCCCGATACTTGCGTCAGAGCACCGGGCCGATTCTTTGACAGTGAATCACTCCCGTAAGGTTGTGCCGGTGTGGGTGTCCCGGGTCGAGACGATACTCCGCCAATGCGCCCAGCAAACAACCTGGCCATCGCAGGTGGTGGGGAGCGGTGTGGCGGATGAGTTGGACAAGTTGGTGTAGCAGCACGAGCACGGCGAGATAACATCGCAGGAGTTCGACATGCTCAAGAGACAGCTGATTGCGAATCGCGATGCAGATTCATAACCCGATTGCGGGTTGGCTTCACTCCACCATCACCGAGCAGACTAGCACGGCGGGCTCTGTTGCAAAGATTGGCGGCAGTCAGAGGTAGGCTGTCGCTCTGCGCCGATCAGGCGGCTGCTGCGAAATGGTGGTTGAGCATGCCCATGGCCTCCGTCAGCGCCGAGGGCCCAATGCCAAAAGCTCTCTCCACAAGGCGCACCTCGCCCCTGATGCCGGGCTGCAGGCACCAGGGGCGAGCCTGTCCTTTGCGCAGGGCTCGCATGACTTCGAATCCCTTGATCGTGGCATAGGCCGTGGGGATCGATTTGAAACCGCGCACCGGCTTGATCAGTATCTTGAGCTTTCCGTGATCGGCCTCGATCACGTTATTGAGATACTTCACCTGCCGGTGGGCCGTCTCCCGGTCCAGCTTTCCTTCGCGCTTCAATTCGGTGATCGCTGCACCATAGCTCGGCGCTTTGTCGGTATTGAGCGTGGCAGGCTTTTCCCAGTGCTTCAGGCCTCGCAGGGCCTTGCCCAGGAACCGCTTCGCTGCCTTGGCGCTGCGGGTCGGCGACAGGTAGAAATCGATCGTGTCGCCCCGCTTGTCGACTGCCCGGTACAGGTAGGTCCACTTGCCCCGCACCTTGACGTAGGTTTCATCCAGGCGCCAGCTCGGATCAAAGCCACGCCGCCAGAACCAGCGCAGCCGCTTCTCCATCTCCGGGGCGTAGCACTGGACCCAGCGATAGATCGTCGTATGGTCGACCGAAATGCCGCGTTCCGCCAGCATTTCCTCAAGGTCGCGATAGCTGATCGGATAGCGACAATACCAGCGCACCGCCCACAGGATCACATCACCCTGGAAATGGCGCCACTTGAAATCCGTCATCGTTCCGTCCGTCCAATCTCCGCCAAGCATGCTCAAGCTTCACGATTTTTGCAACAGAGCCCACACGAGTATTGAGCATAGTCGAGATTGGTGCAGATCACTTCTGATATTGAACTGTCAGGAGCTGGCTGCACAACAGCCATTACGCCCAATCAACTGGTGCAGTCGTCTTCTGAAAATGACAATCCAGTTAGGGTATAGCTCAACCTGACATAGAAGCAAAAACTCAACCACCTTCTACCAACTCTCCGAACAGCTCCTTGACCTTTGTTTTCGCATCAGCAAGTGCAGTTCTGCCTTGTTCAGTGATGTCATAAACACGCCGTTCACGTCGCCCGGTGCGTTCGTGGCGTGAGGTCAGATAGCCTTTTTTTTCCAGGCCGTGCAGCATCGGGTACACGGTGCCAGCGCTCATCTCGTAGCCGTGTCGGCGTAGCTCTTCGATGATCCCCAGCCCAAAGACAGGTTCCTCGGCTGCATGGTGAAGGATGTGCAGGCGGATCAAACCGCCGTAGAGGTCTTTGTCAGTCATTTTTTGTGCCTCACAGAGCGACGCTCAACAGCCACCCAGCTGCACCGCTACCGAGGACAACCAGCCACGGCGGGAGCTTCCAGAACATAAGTGCGACAAGGGCAACTAATGCCAAGCCGAAGTCTTGCGGCTGAAAGATGGCGCTAGTCCATACAGGCTGATACAGCGCGGCCAGCAGCAAGCCGACTACAGCGGCATTGATCCCGGCCAGCGCAGCTTGGATGCCTGTATTGCGGCGCAAACGCTCCCAAAATGGCATTGATCCGACGACCAGCAAGAACGAGGGCGCGAAGATAGCCAGCAGACACACAATGCCGCCGATCCAGCCCGACGGGGCGGTGTTCATCGAGGCACCAAGAAACGCGGCGAACGTGAACAAAGGGCCGGGCACCGCTTGAGCTGCCCCGTACCCCGCGAGAAAGGATTCATTGTTGACCCAGCCGGAGGGCACCACTTCGGCTTGCAGTAATGGCAGCACAACGTGACCACCGCCGAACACCAGTGATCCGACACGATAGAAGGAATCCACCATTGCCATGGTTTGACTTGGCATCAGTTCGGCCAACACCGGCAGGCCAATCAGCAAGACAAAGAACAGCGAGAGCCAAAGCACGCCGGCCCGGTGACTGACCGTGATAGGTAGGGGGTCATGCTCAACAACTTTCGCTGGCTTGAACAATAACCGGCCTGCGATGCCTGCGATAGCAATCACGCCAACCTGTCCCCACGCGGACGGCACAAGTAAAACGACGCAGGTAGCAATTGCCATGATGGTGACTCGCAGCCCATCCGTGCATAGGTTACGCGCCATGCCCCATACTGCTTGAGCGACCACGGCCACAGCCACCACTTTTAAGCCATGCAACGCGCCCTGCGAGACGTAATCGCCATAGCTGGAGATGCCGAGCGCAAAAAGGATCAAGGCTATGGCAGACGGCAGCGTGAAGCCAGCCCAAGCAGCCAGCGCCCCGCTGTATCCAGCCCGAGACAGTCCTACCGCTATGCCGACCTGGCTGCTTGCAGGCCCTGGCAAGAACTGACAAAGCGCGACCAAGTCAGCATAGCTCCGTTCGGAGAGCCAGCGCCGCCGTGTGACAAATTCGGCGCGGAAGTAGCCCAAGTGCGCAATGGGGCCGCCAAAAGATGTCAATCCAAGCCGCAGAAAAATAAGAAAGACCGACCATGGTCTGCTGTCATCGGTAGGGTTATTCGTCATACTTTCGCCTTCATGATCTGCAACGAGTTGATCAATAATAAGCGAAATTCGATAACGAAATTCGATATAAATCTAGAAAAAAATACCTCTATGTGTACTACGCAGTTTTAGCTGTGGCTTTCACAGGAGCACGCTTACTTACGGCTTAGCGTGCTTTATTTAATGAGATGGTCACTCCCTCCTTCCCAGTACTATGCTGAGGACAGGCTTTCATTCGGAGAACCATCATGGAAAACATTGCGCTTATTGGTATCGATCTGGGTAAGAACTCTTTCCATATTCATTGTCAGGATCATCGTGGGAAGGCCGTTTACCGTAAAAAATTCACCCGACCAAAGCTAATCGAATTTCTGGCGACATGCCCGGCAACAACCATCGCGATGGAAGCCTGTGGCGGTTCTCACTTTATGGCACGCAAGCTGGAAGAGTTAGGGCATTTTCCAAAGCTGATATCACCGCAATTTGTCCGCCCATTCGTTAAAAGCAACAAAAATGACTTCGTTGATGCTGAAGCTATCTGTGAAGCAGCATCACGTCCATCTATGCGTTTCGTGCAGCCCAGAACCGAATCTCAGCAGGCAATGCGAGCTCTGCATCGTGTCCGTGAATCCCTGGTTCAGGATAAGGTGAAAACAACTAATCAGATGCATGCTTTTCTGCTGGAATTTGGTATCAGCGTTCCGCGAGGTGCTGCCGTTATTAGTCGACTGAGTACCCTTCTTGAGGACAGTAGTTTGCCTCTTTATCTCAGCCAGTTACTGCTGAAATTACAACAGCATTATCACTATCTTGTTGAGCAGATTAAAGATCTGGAATCTCAGTTGAAACGAAAGTTGGACGAAGATGAGGTTGGACAGCGCTTGCTGAGTATTCCCTGCGTTGGAACGCTGACTGCCAGTACTATTTCAACTGAGATTGGCGACGGGAAGCAGTACGCCAGCAGCCGTGACTTTGCGGCGGCAACAGGGCTGGTACCCCGACAGTACAGCACGGGAGGTCGGACGACATTGTTAGGGATTAGCAAGCGGGGCAACAAAAAGATCCGAACTTTGTTGGTTCAGTGTGCCAGGGTATTCATACAAAAACTGGAACACCAGTCTGGCAAGTTGGCCGACTGGGTCAGGGAGTTGTTGTGTCGGAAAAGCAACTTTGTCGTCACCTGTGCTCTGGCAAACAAGCTGGCCAGAATAGCCTGGGCACTGACGGCGCGACAGCAAACTTACGAAGCATAAAGGCAGAAATACACCAGTTTAAACAATCATTCATCTGGTTTTGCGAATACTGATATTGATGATACTAACGGCCCACCGGCCTGTTGAGGAACCTGTAAAACGGAAAGGCTCATTGAAGCCGTATATTTTCTGGAGGTTCATCAGGCGCGGAACTCATCGAGGCGCGGGAATAAAATCCCATTCAGACGCCGGATAGATTCAAGCAAGCCAACTTGTCGTCAAAATCGGTGTTGCAAAAACGGGAGTGACCATAGATTCCGTTTTCTGAGACGACCCCATGAACGACTCCATGCAATGTCTGAATGGATTTACCGCACCCTGCCGCCTGACGAAGCGTACTGGTGCACATCTGAGCGCCTGAAGGCTCTGGCTATCCAGCATCTTTACCAGCTGGATCTGGCGCTTTCTCCACCGGACTAGTCACAGACGACACAGCAGTCTTCCTGTTTACAGGCCCCTCACCGGGGCTTTTCGTGCTGGATTTTTTCGGCCATTATGCTCATTTTTCATCTTTCACTCCTTTCGTCTTCCGGTCACCATGACGTTCTGCCGGTCGTTATGGCCCGCAATGGCCACAGTCTCTTTTTTTTACACAGAAATCCGCAAACGAATAAGTGGAGTAACCCGGAAATGAATAAAAGACATTCCGCAAAACAGTCTTACTTCACCTTTTTTATCTCTCTGTTCATTACATTCCAGAGTAGATCTTTGTCTACGGCCACTCTGTGGATAACGTAAAATGCCTTCGCGTGCAGCGGCCTCACGGCCGCGCGCTCAGAAGGAAATCAAAAGTACCTCCCGTCGCAAGCGCCGGGCCCCGTTCTCGCCAGAACCAGGCACCGCATACATACCTGACCCCTGCTAAACCGACGCCGCCCCGGCCCAAAGGGCCGGAACACCCTCGCTTTAAGAGGGATGTTGTAACTAGAAATCAAAGCAGCTGCAGTTAGCGTCGCGGCAAGCCCGCTGTACACGCTCGTAAGCGCCTCACGGCGCTAACGCGGAGATACAGCCCGTCAGCGGCCTCTGGCCTCGACGGGCTCACTCCGACCGCGCACATTAGCAATCGGAAAGCTTTAAGCGGGTATAGCTTTGCAGGGAAAGGGATGGGATTGGCAGAACCTATCAATCCGTAACGGCTGATGCCGGTTACGACGCCCCTCACCAGAATCACCCGGTTCAGCTCCGGCTGGCGTCTCCATGCCGCTTCGCGGCATACATTTACCCTTTAAAGCAGGGTTGCCTAAATCCGGGAGCGCGATAAGCTTTAATGGGTAATTTTCAATCAGGATGAGAAAAATGGATATAATTCTTCCGGGAAACAAAAGCCAGGCACGAGTCTGGGCAGAAACCATGATTAATCTGGAGGCCCGCAAACTCGTCAATACCGCTAATATTGTTGGCGCCCGACATCTGGGGGATGGATTGACGCGTCTCAAATTCATCGATGAAATTAAATCTGTCATTAATGGCGAATTTGAGCGTGCCCGGCGGGCAAAGTCTGACGAAGAGTGCATGACCTGCCTGCGTAACCTGCAGGCCGAAAACACCAGTCTGCTTGAGCAGAGCCGTCAGCTCCAGACCGGTTATGCGAAGCTATATGCCCAGATCAAATACGTCAGGGATGAAGACCGGATGGTCGGTTATGTCATCTCAGGAATTAAAGTGGTGCTGGCAGGTATGCAGGGCGTATTTGGCTTCGTGCTGACTTCCTCAATGACCCCCGTTGGCGTTCTTGCCGGGGCTATTCTGATTGTCGACTCGGCCAACACGATAACCCGTGAAGTTGGTCGTCAGTTCCTGAATGAACCTGACACGCAGGGTATGTTTGGTGATGGTGCCATGAATATCGCTAAATTCATGGGATTTGAACCGTCAACAGGGTTGGGGATATACAACGGGATCGCGCTTGCAGGCAATATCTACAGTGTCTATGGATTAATGGCCAGACCTGGAACATGGCGTCTGTTTAACTATATAAGCACCGATTTTTACCGGAAAATCGACACCATGTCCCGGGGCAAACTGACAATGAAAATTGTGGGATGGGGGGTAAAGGCTAAGGTTGTTTTCGATCTGATCACTTCTGATGACGCTGGGAAATGAGATTCCGGCGGTAATGCCATGATTTATAGGCCAGCTTCAAAGGCATGGTAATCGTAAACAGAGTGCCAAGAACAAGAATAGCCACGCCAAAGGAAATGGCATGCATCCTCGAGCCAGCCAAAAGTGTGGCCACAAAAATCAGTAACATGACTGACAGCACCCATATCAGGGCCTTAAAACGGTTTGCCAGATCGTTCAGTAGGGTATCCATCTCCGTACCCGTTTTAGCTGAACTGGCCCGCAGCCGGACAATGTCCTCTTCACTGAAGCCGTGGTTCGTCAGATCACTTTCATGGTTCATGCTTCTCTCCTTTTCCCTGCGGGAAGTTTAACATGCCCTGCGCTAATAACCAGTTAAGCCCGACCGATAACCTCTCAGGTGGTTACGGGCTATCAGCTCTTTCTCACTGATAGCCATCACGTCATCCTAAGTCAGCCAAAAGCAGACTGTACCAGACCAATAATCCCCAGGTGGCCGGCGTAAGCATAATAAAAGAAATTACGCGGCATGAAACGCCTGCGGCCCTCCGGACAGATTTGCCTGCAGAATGAAACCACTGCTAGGGGGAATGCCAGAGTAGGCAGCGTGGCCAGTAATAATGTTTCTGCGGGCATATCCAGGAGATGCGATAACCCGTTTAAACAAATCAGTGACAGCACGGCAGTGATGGCTGCCAGCCGCTGCACTCCGGGTGTATCGCTGCCAGAAACCGTTGCCATACTGATGGCCAGCGTTATTCCTGCCAGCCCGTAGCTTGCCGGCTGCAGGGGCCAAATCATGAGGGCCAGGAGCAGATATCCCGCAAACATTCCTTTCAGGCCGTGCTGGTACTGCAGGGCAATCAGCTGCGTGACGCCGGCAAACACGAACAGAATGTTCAGGGCCCACCAGGGCTGGTGATGCCAGAAGGCCAGGCTGAACACCGGCTGAGTGATGACTGCCCAGATCCACAGGCGACTGGCTCTCTTCTGCAGTCGTTCCGGGGTGCGCTGTACGTTCATCGCCCATATAAGCGTGAACAGGGGGAAGGCCATCCGGCCAAGCGCATACATCACCGGCCAGGCTGGCGACAGAAACACCGTATTGGTGTGGTCGATAATCATGGCCAGAAGTGCGAGGAGCTTGGCCATATCGAGAGCAGCGGGACTGAGCTGGCTGGCATTCCGGATTGTGGGAAGAACGTCGGGTACTGAACGATTCATGCTGTAGATTCCCCTGGCGACACGCGGTTAACAGCCAGCCCTGAACATAATGCCAGAATGCCCTGCCGGTTTGCGTTGTGACCCTGACCTTTAGTTTCTCCAGAATCTTGCGCACCGCAAATTCTGATTTATCACACAGCACGCGCATTGCGCCTGCCACATCCTTATTCTGAATACAAATACTTAAAATATGAAAATCGTTCACACCGCCCCCTTTCTTACACTCTTATTATCGGCTGCATGAATATTATATTTAGTTGAGCAGGAAAATTCTTGATAAAATATTCATATTAACGTTATAAATTTTAGTTAATTTATCAACTCATTTCATATGAGTGACGAACGTTCATTAATTATCTGTATTGTTTGCTGAAGTCTTTGCCCTGACCAGAGCAAAATCCGCACAAATAGATTTTGCGGCAGGCTTCCACCCTTTAGCCCATTCCTCGTTCATACGGCCTTCACTGACAATTTTCAGGGTGATGGCATAAGGGGTGCGCTGCAGTTTCTTCGACAGCCAGAGTATATGATCATCGATTCTGTCATCCGAAATATCAGCAATAATCGAATGAATAAGGTCCAGGTCCTCCGGTGCCCACGGTTTTCCTGAACGCGGAAACACTTCATCCGGAAGGCGTGGTTTTTTTCTTTTCTTCTTTTACCTGCGTTTTAGCTTCTTTTTCCGCAGTGATGAGGCGCTGTCGTTCCGTTAAGCCTCCCAGAATTGCAACCGTCCTGACCATATTTTCACGCTGCTCACGCGTAATATTTACTTCACCACATATAATGGCATTTAAAGTATCAACAAGGTTTTCCAGCTTGCTTTCTGTTAATTTTAACGTCATTCAGAAATCTCCTTAATCATTATTCTTTTTTAGCCCATCCTGATGCAGACTACGCCAGCGCCAGGGCTCTGTCTGACCTGGTTCTGACCAGAGTCCGACTGACTGACGGCGGGCTTCAGCCTCCAGAACAGCGTAGTCTGGCCGGGCGGGTTTTCCGTGGTAGCGGTATGTCCAGGCCAGGCCTTTGCGTATCTGTTCGGCATTCACAGCCGTCACGCCAAGCCACAAGGTGCCGAGCAAACGTCCATAGCGATCCTTATCACTTCCGGTGACGCTTACATGCCGCTGAGCCACCATCGATGAGAGTTCCTGACGGGAACGCTAGCCAAAGGGCTGACTCTTTTCCGGCGCATCGATGCCAGCCAGGCGAATGAGCGTCAGTTGTTTTCCCGGCTCAAGCATCTCAACGGTATCACCGTCCAGGACGCGCACAATCCGGCCACTGATATCTGCACTGGCCGAAAACGACACAACGAACAGGACCAGCGAGCAAAACTTCCGTTTCATTATTCGTTATGCAAAAAAATACGCTGATGCAGACAGCCTGATAGCGGTCATCGTTGCTCAGGCGATGAATCATGGTCATCACGTGATGGCACGAACCAGCGATATTCCGTTCCATGTTCTGGAAACAATGTACGAACAGTACCTTCGCCTGGCGTCGCTTCTCACAGCCAAAGAATGCATTACAGATACCGTTAAGGAACTGCCGATTTTCCCGCTCTATTCGTTTGACCCGGAAACCCTTTATGGTGCCGTTGACGGGCAAAAATTTGGCGTTGAACGACAGACAGTAAAGCCAGGTATTCGCGTAAATATTTCGGCTGCGGTAAAGGTATGGTAGCCTACATGCTGCTGTGTAACCACATCCCGATCTATGGCTATCTGATTGGTACAAATGACTATGAAGGTCACCATGTTTTTGATATCTGGTATCGCAATACCTCAGAGGTGAAACCCACAGCCATCACCGGTGATATGCACAGCATCAACAAAGCCAACTTTGCGATCCTGCACTGGTTTGGCTTGTGCTTTGAACCTCATTTCACCGACCTGAACAGGCAGCTGCAGGTGCTGTACTGCACCAGAGAACCCTCGATGTCTGATTCAGCCCGTCGGGCAAATTGACCTGGACCTTATCACCCGGGGAAAAAAGCAATCTCGAGCGTATTGTCGCCACGCTAGGACTGAAGGAAATGACGCAGGGAACGCTGTTCTGCAAACTGTGTACTCACACAACAACTAACCCGACAAGACAGGCAGTATTTGAATATGACCGGCTTGTTCGCAGCATTACACGCTGAAGTATTCGCGAGATCCGCAGCTGGAACGCGATATACGTCGCTCCCAGAACCGGATTGAATCGTATCACTAGCTGCGCGCTGCAGTCGCCAAAGTCGGTAGAAAGAAGGAGCTAACCGGGAAAAATGACCTTTAAACGGAAATCTGCAATCAGTGCGGGCAGTTGATCTGCTACGAGAGCGTTTATTACAACTCCGAGATCCTTTCACGATTACTGGAACTGCTGGAAGCAGAAGGCAACAACAAGGGTATTGAGGCACTGACCCGGATATCACCGGTAGCCTGGCAGTATATTTTATTGAACGGGCATTACACCTTCAAGAGTAACAATGAAATTATTGACCTAGATGCACTGGTTGCGGGGCTGAAACTGGGGTAACGGAAAAATCTGGGGTTCCGGCTAAGAACACCTATATCAGTGATACCAGGGAACTTAATACGGAAGCTGCAAAGGCGTACACGCTAAAAGCACCTCTGTGTTCATGTGCGAGATTGGGGTGAGTACGTCGAGGTTAGGACTGCTGACGGACTGTATCTCAGCATTACCGGCAGCAGACGCAGACACAGGAAGAGATGCTCGGGCGCTATATGAGTCATATCCCGGCAAAGAATTTTAAGAAGGTCCGCTACTATGGCTTCTTGTCCAACCGGAAACGGTGCGAACTGCTGCCAAAAGTGTATGAGGCTCTGCAGATGGAGGCGCGGAAATAAACGGAGCAGCCGGGCTTCGCCGCGTAAAGGGTTCCTGCACACGGATCCGAATAAATGCCTTCTGTACGGCAATCGGCTACGCTTCAGCGGTGCATAGGCTGGCTGACACGCCACGGAGTTAGTGGCAGATGCACAGCATTGACCGGAAACGATGGCTTCTGTCACATGTCACAGGCTGCGGGATAAGTGAGTCTGAAAAACGTCTTTCAGGCTAGAAATGCACCGAAAACCACATTTTATCGGCACAAATTGCATTAGCACCCAACGATACCATTCATGGTAAGGATATTTTTAATAACGATGATTCATTTTCCTAACCATCAAGAGGCTGGTGTTTTATATTTCCCATCAAGTTGAGCCTGCATTTTCAGCCAGAAATTTTCTTGGCAACGATTATAAAACTGCTTTTTCTGCGGTGAAATGGCGTATCCGCCATCATGTACCACATCATAACTGACCCAACACTCATGACAAACGTCATTCGATTGGAAGGTTTCGGATTCCATTCTATATAAAATCTGAACGTCATTATTAAACACGTAAAGGATTTCGCACTCTTCTATCGTGTTTTCCCCTTCAGAGAATCGCTTGAGGGTTTCCGTTTTATTGACCGTTTTTACCGATGACGGCAGTGCATGGATAGCACAAAGGTATGTGTAAAGTCGATGCATGGCAATCTGCCTCCAAACTTGTCACTGTCGGAAATACTTTCCCAAGAATAAAGCAAATGCTTGTTGGTGAAAAGACGAAAGGGCAGCACTCAGGAGTCCCTAATATAAACTGCCGAGCAGTGCGCATCCAGTTATTTGAATGCCGCTTAGCGGCATGGAGGTGCCAGCCAACGCTGAATATAGCTTTATTGGTGATTGGCACCCTAACCCGGCGCAGCCTGTTACAGGTTTGATAGGTTCAGCCAATCCATCCCTGTACCCTGCCAGACATAAACCTGCTAAAAGCGATACAGAAGCTTTTGTGAGCCGTCGGAGTGCTCATGACAAGGCGAAGCCGCAGTCGGGGTGTATCTCCGCGTTAGCGAGCCGTAAGGGCTGCTTACGGGCGTGTTATTCAATACCTTCAGTGATATATCCTACAGCAACTCAGGACTCTAGTTACAACATAATCCATCACAGGCAACGCGCCTGCTTTTGGCTCCCCTAATACCTGTGTCTTCAGCCAAGATGATGACAGTTATCGGGGGGCATTCAGGTTCCGTTAAATCCCGTTACCTGTTCCTGAATGTTTGAACGGACATGTCCTGTCTCTGTTTGTTTTCGGAAGCCCGCATTTCTTCCGAAAAACCATTTTTTTGCTACCCGCCTGACTCACCACAAGCAATAAGTCTGGAAACCCGAGGGGCACAGCATGCTGCGCCCCTACGTATTATCTTCTGCCGCTTCTTTCAGTAACCATTCGCTAAATATTTCCATCGCCGGGGTCATTGCTTTCGATTTTAAATGGGTTAACCAGTAACTGCCCATATTGATTTCGGTAGCAAATGGGCGCACCAGCTGCGCGGTGGTTAGCTCCCGGACAAACATTTTCGCTGGGGCTAATGCCACACCGCCGGAATGGATAGCGCTCTCGATCATCAGACGGGATGAGTCAAAGATGGCGCCATTCACTCTCACAGCCTGCAAGCCAGCGGCAGCAAACCAGTTTTCCCACTCTTCAGCACGGTAAGAACGCAGTAAATCCTCTTGCAGCAGATCGGCTGGGGTAACGAGCCGCTTAGCCGTAGCTGGCGTGCACAATACGGTCAGCGGAGCATTAAACAGCATCTCGTTATGGGTTGATGGCCACAAACCCGTGCCAAAACGGATGGCGAAATCAAGCCCTTCGGCGGCCAGATTAACAACGTTGTTGTTGGTGCGCAGCCGCAGTTTGACAAAAGGATGCTCTTGCCTGAACCGATCGAGACGTGGTAACAGCCAGCCCACGGCAAAAGTGCCGACGGCAGCCACGGTAAGCACCTCCTGGAACTGCCCCCCTTCAAACTGCCGGAAGGCTTTTTCAATATGGCCAAAGGCGTCGGTTAACACGGCAAACAGCGCCCGTGATTCCTCTGTCATTTCTAAACCACGGGGTAATCGTTTAAACAGCACCATGCCCAGGCGCTCTTCAAGCAGCCGAACCTGTTGGCTAACGGCAGCCTGGGTAACATAGAGCTCCAGCGCTGCCCGAGTGAAACTCAAATGTCTGGCAGAGGCTTCAAAAGCACGTAGAGCATTCAGGGGAGGGTTAGAACGCATAGGTATTATCCAAAAGATTTTCTTTATGTTAGAGAAAATTCTTGTCGCTTGTCAATAACGGTCTAAAAGAAGATAGTTCTCGCCATCTGCAGAACAACCCGCTGAGTTAATCCATTTTATGTGAGGCAAAACATGGTTAAAAATACATTACGTCAAACCACCCTGATGGTCGCTACGGTTATGCCGCTGCTGTTCGGTAGCGCACCATTATGGGCTCAATCCGCTAATGCCAAAGCGAATATTCAGCAGCAACTGTCCGAGCTCGAGAAAAACTCCGGTGGCCGCCTTGGCGTGGCGCTGATCGATACCGCCGATAATTCGCAGATCCTGTATCGTGGGGATGAACGTTTTCCCATGTGTAGCACTAGCAAGGTGATGGCGGTGTCGGCGTTGTTAAAACAGAGCGAGATGGATAAAAATCTTTTGGCTAAGCGGATGGAAATCAAACAATCCGATCTGGTCAACTACAACCCGATCGCCGAAAAACACCTGGATACCGGGATGACCCTTGCAGAGCTCAGTGCCGCCGCCATCCAGTACAGTGACAACACGGCGATGAACAAGATCCTTGAGCATCTTGGCGGCCCGGCAAAAGTGACAGAGTATGCGCGTACTATTGGTGATAAAACCTTTCGTCTCGATCGTACCGAGCCTACTTTAAATACTGCCATTCCCAGCGATAAGCGTGACACTACCTCGCCGCTGGCGATGGCAAAAAGCCTGCAAACCCTAACTTTGGGCAAGGCGCTGGGTGAACCACAGCGTGCTCAACTGGTTGAATGGATGAAGGGGAACACTACCGGCGGAGCCAGCATTCGCGCAGGTCTGCCAGCCACGTGGGTGGTCGGTGATAAAACCGGCAGTGGTGATTACGGTACCACTAACGATATCGCCGTGATTTGGCCAGCGAACCACGCACCGTTGGTGTTGGTAACCTATTTCACTCAGCCACAGCAGAATGCAGAAGCCCGCAAAGACGTGTTGGCTGCTGCCGCTAAAATTGTCACCGAAGGGCTTTGAATCAGGGATATGCACCGCGTATCTGCGCCGGGATTTCGACTGACTAGTCCTAGCATAGGTTGACACTTTTATGCCTGTAAAACGCCTGATGCACCGTATCGGGCGTTTTGTATTTTAGTGCCTAGTGAGGCTGAACTCTGTTGTAAATTGCTATTGATTCCCTCACCATCTTTCTTGCCTGCTACAGATCTGCCGGGCGTGACAGCAAAAACTTCGTCTTCAGTATCTCGTTGACCTTTTCCGCCAATGCGTTCTGATAGGCTTTGTCGCATTAAGGGTTTCGCGCACATTTCCACGATAATGCTAACGTGGTCGGTAAAAATCTTTTATTTTCATTATATTGACCTTTTAAAAAAACCGACTGCCGACATTCACATTTTCGACTCTTCGATGATTTTATTGACCGTGGAACGTGCGATACTTATCATCTTTGCTATTTCTGTCGCTCCGGTTTCCTTTGACCTTCTCCCCGTTGATTCATACACACCGATGATAGTAATGTCTTCATATTGACGCGCTCCCAGTATGTGATCCATTCATAATTAGGAATATCCGGCTTCTGACCCCGCCCCCGAATATGCTCCAGTCATAATCAGGAATAACCGGCTTCATGTTGGTTACATATTCTGGCAACCGACAGATTTTTCTGCAAATTCGGACGGGGTCATCCATCCCAGAGTAGAATGGGGACGCTTCTGGTTATAGTGTATGCGCCAAGCCTCGATTTTGGACCGGGCATCTTCCAGCGACATGAACCAGTTTTCATTCAGGCACTCCTGCCGTAGCCTGCCATTGAACGACTCCACAGTCGCATTGTCCGTTGGGGTTCCCGGGCGTGAGGATCTTTAACCAATTCTGCCCATTCGACAGCGTCTGAGAGCATGTGTCCTCAGCAACTATAAGAGAAAGATAATGAGAGCCAGCATTTGAGCGAAGATTGTGAAGGTATGTGAAGCTAAGACAGCGGCAAAAGGGGATGATGTTGGCGTGTCATTTTATGCTTTTTTTGCCAACAAGAATGATGACCCGGAATTACTCATGTAAGTAGCCGAATGGTGGATCATGGAGATGAAGCTGGATCACTTTGAAAAAGCCTGAAAAATCATATCCCTTTTGTAATATAGTTGTAACTTAACTACTCCACTGCTGACAGAGTTTTCCTTTGCAGTAACTGAAATCGTACATATCAGAGAGGGACTGTAACCTGTCGCATCGGCTGTTTCGCGGATACTTAGTTTTTTAATACAGAACTTTCTCGTACCGCTCCTAGTCAGCCTGTTTACCCTGATATTTCCACATATTATGTGCGTGTTTATTCCGCGAAGTGAGGATGAAAAAAGCATTACGGCGTAAGCCGTAATAATCTCTCACCCTGCCAAGCTTGAACAATCCCAATTTAAGCCACGAAGAAGGTTATGTGAGTCGTCGGAGTGGTCCAGAGTAAGCCTTAATCGGGGCGTATCTCCGCGTTAGCGTGCCGTAAACCGTCCGATCGCAGTCAGTCGTGAAAACAGCCGCTGAACGCCAGTACGCGCATGTAAACCGTCAGATACTGCTCGTTGAGATTGCGCAGGAAATCAGCGACCAGCGCATCAACCAGCGCGGGACATCCGTCGTGATACTTAACTTCCAGAGCTCGAATATGCAGGCGCAAGTCGCTCATGGTGCTGGATAGCGCAGCCAGATCGTCACGCAGTTGTATATGTCCCTGATAATTTATTACGAAGCCTACGGCAGATCGTCGTTAGCGGCCGGGTACTGCTCCAGCAGTTCGTTACCGATATACCCAGAGCCTGTACGCCTCGCCCTATAACGGGTCAGGCTGACCGTGGAATACTGCAGCCGCCAGGCTGTTATGGCGGTGAGGATATGCCGCGAAGCCATCATCAGAAAGGCTAGTCGATGGCTGACGCCGGATAGGAGAGATAAATGTGCTCGTCCCGTTACCACATGGCGAGGTACACTGGCAGATTGCGAGCCGTTACAGCTATGCATGGAAAAGATTAGTTATGAATCAAAGATTGTTTCGATGGTATTGAATAAAACCATGGAATAAAAAATAATCATCCCATTAATAATCAGATATGATTAATAACATCTAATCATTATTAGCAGTTGTATAATGTTAACTATAATTAAGTCCCTGTAATTTATTTTGTGACTTTAATCACGAAAAGAGGTTTGTCCAGATTGGATTTGTTCTTATTGCTGCTGTTTAAAAATTGACGCAGAGCATGTTTTCATACTTTTAAAGTATACAAATCTTATCTATGAATGACGGCATTAACTTTATTTTTAATAGGATATGTATAATGAAATTGAAAATTTTTAAAACCCTCTACTAAGTTGACTGCTTTTACGCTAATGGGTATCATTTAAAAAAAGATATATTGGTGACTTATGAAACATACTTGTCATGATGTATTTATTCTAAGCCATGATAATCTTTCTGGGTATGGGTTGTACAATTTATGTTTAGAATCAGGTTTGTTTTCAAATGTAAGGATTTTCAAGGAACCATCTGATATTGAATCAGTTATTTATCGTTGTTTATTCTTAAATGAAGAGATCAAAAGAAAAACTGTCATTGTTACCTTTGATTGTGGAAGTAATGGTCCTAGGGAGTTGCCTTTTTTTTTAAAAAGACTTAGTTTGCTCAAGGAATACATTGACTTATTTTTATTAATGCCTCTTAATGCTTTTGGCTTACAGTATATTTATAAAAGCCTTAATAATACCATCAGAATTATTTCTGAAAATGAAAATCTTCCCAGCATTTTATGTAAATTAAAGTCTGAGAACTTCTTTGAGAAAGAGTTAGATTATCTCCCGTCATTTACGGAGCATGAATTAAAAGTTTTTTTTAACTTCCTCAATAACCCTTTACTCCCATGCAGGAACAGGCTTAAATATATGAGTGAATATATTATTTTAGATCGACTGGCAAAAAAAATTGGAATGACAAATAGAGAGTTGAGGAGTTGCCTCTATCAACTTAATTGCGATTATTATATACATTGATAATTCAATGTATATATAACCAATGAGAGTGAAGGGTATGCAATTAAATTACAATGGCGAAACGTGAATTATTATGGCTTACTATGAACCTATATTGTCAATGTCCGGAGCATTGTATGCTATAGAGGTATTAAGTAGAATAACTCACGCATCAAGAGGGGGGTATTTCTGCATCTGTTTTTTTGAAACTATAAGTGATGAAGTGATTTTTCATATTTTTAAGTACCAGTTGCGTCGCTTGAAAGAACATTATGAGTTTTTAATTTCAAGTAATGTTATTGCTTCTGTCAATATTACTTACAGTATTGCTGAATCAATAATTGCTGATAAGAAAATATAAAACGATATTAAGTTGTTAGGTTCTAGCATTTCGCTTGAGATATCAGAGAAATTTTTCTCTCGAAATGTAACATCAACTGCTTATGATAATATTTTATTTCAGCTTATGACCATTTGTCCACTTTGGCTCGATGACTTTGGTACAAAATCATCTAACTATGATTTGCTAAGTACTGGTTTTTTCTGTGGTTAAATTATATACACAGTTATTGCATGTATTGTCAAACGATGACATGGATAAGGTTTTATTATCATCAATTATTGATTATGTCAAAGTGAAAGGAATGAAGTGCATTATTGAAGGAGTAGAGAATTATTTTTTACTATCCATTTCAAAAGGCACGAATGCTACTGCTGCGCAAGGCTATTTGTGGTCTGGTGATTATGATCTTTATGATATGGCACGTAGGAAGTTACTTTAGAGAAATTAAAAGCATAACTAAATGCGGATGGTGTAATTAATGTATTAGGGGAGAGTTTGGATATCCAATATATGGCCACTCCCGTTTTTGCAACACTGATTTTTGACGATATCATTGGCTTGCTTAAAGGGGTTCTACGCCAGAACCGCCGAAATTTCCGTCACCCCAGTTTCAGCCCGGCGACCAGCATATCCAAGTCAATAATTTCATTGGAGCTCTGGAAGGTATAATGGCCGTTCAGCAAAATGTTATTCATAAATCTGAACCCAGCGTCCCAGATGATTTGTGGAAGGATATCCCAGTTCCATGACGACAACGGAGGCTTTCTTACCATACTGGTAATAGAGTTCGACGGCTCGGATACGATCCTCGGATGAATGCATAAATTAACTGCTGAAGGTGCAGGAATTTGTCCGCACCTTCCTCTGACTAAACAAACCCGCTGAAATGTTAAAAGCCGGGGAGTGGTTGCCCCCCGGCTTTAGTGACGTTTCGGTCACGCTCAGAAGAACATGCGGATCAGTTCAAGAAAGACGATTAACGCCTTCAGAACGATGATTGCTTTATTGATTAAAGCGCCCATCTGGAATAAAGACACCGTTGCTTGCTCTTACACTGCCTGTCACAACGGCTTCTCTTCGTCTTGTCAGTTATAGTTACCAAATTAATGCAACAGAAACGAAAAACTCACTGTCTATATATGATTAGATGAGTTGGATGATCTAAGCCCCCCGTTATCAATGGCGAAAGGTTAACTTATATTTTTCTTAACGCAATTGATGAATGGTTTTAATTTTTCCAAGTCTTTTTTAGGTATTTCTTTTTGCGATTTATCTGTTATGCTAAGTGTTCTTGTGTTTTTTTGCCCTCTTGTTATATCATACTTATCTGTGACGACATAACTATGATTATCAGGAATGAGTTTAGAGCACGAAAAAACATTGGTAGAAGAATGCACAAAGCTCGCGTATAGAAATAGAAACACATTGAGTGATCTAATTAACCTTTTCATTCTTACATCCTTTTAAATATTTAGTTAAAAGATATAATATTGATTTCTTTCTCAGGTTAGAGTGAATTCGTTTGGTTTGATAATCATTAAGCGTAATATTGAGTAACTAATTATATGTATTTATGTCAAGCTATTAGCCTTCTAAAGCTTTTGTCAAATTTAAGATAATCCACCTGTAGACTCAGAAGCAGGCTTATGGCTAAGGTTTTGAAATCATGTGTGTGTTGATTAATGAATACAAAAATAAACACTTCCCTATTGAAGCCCCTGACCCGATTGAAGTTATTAAGTTCAGGATGGAACAGCAGGGGCTGACGGTAAAAGATCTTGAGCTGGCAATCGGGAAATCTAACCGGGTCTATGAGGGGTCAGTTTGGATATCGAAAATTATTGTACGTTAAGGTTGTTTTTTGACCTTCCTACTTTAGCTGGCTTCAGCCCACGAAACTTACCAGAAGCCGGTATCCGGTTGTCTTCCCGCGCCGTCAGGCTGGAGCCGGAAGACCTGAAGTCCCTTTCTCTCCCCTGTATTCTCCACTGGAACATGAATCATTTCTTTGTGCTTCATAAGGTTCGTGGGAGCCGGCTGGTTATACATGATCCCGATAAGGGGAAGGTGACAATCTCCCTGCCGGACGCAGAGAAACACTTCACTGGCGTCGCGCTGGAGCTGATGCCAGCCAGCGATTTCACGGCTAGAGATGAAAGAAAGAAAATTCGTCTTCGCCAGCTGACAGGCAAAACACCCAGCCTGCTGGCGGCAATGTCCCGCATCAGCGTTTTCGCCTTGGCGCTGGAGATACTGACATTAGGAAGTCCTCTTCTCCACCAACTGGTGATCGATGAGGTCCTGGTTGCCGCCGATCGAAGCCTGCTGAGCGTTATCATCATTGCCTTGTTGCTGCTGTCACTGACCCAAATGTTGCTGTCGCTGGCTCGCCAGTGGGCTAGTATTACGCTGTCCGTCAATTTTAATATGCAGTGGACAGCCCGGGTGTTCCATCATCTGGTCCGTCTCCCTCTGGCCTAGTTTGATGGGAGTATTAATGCCCGTTTTGAGGCGGTAGATACGATACAGCAGACGCTGGACGGAAAGGCGGACGCCCATATAAGATGACACCCGCTAAATTGCGACTCAGCTATTGATCTTGACAAGAAAAAGCTACCTAAAGGATTCGCCAGCGATAACTATTTCGCAGGAGAAATGGAAAATCTCACCTTTGCGCGAAATGTGTTCGTCAAATCACACGTAGTAAAATATGTCAATTTCTGGCCGTGCGAATGGAACAACGACCACAATTATATGGGGCGGCTGTTTGAGTTTGCCAGTGCCAACAATATTGGACTTGGTGGCTCGGATGTCGTCCCCAACCGCAAGGCACAAATGGAGAACTCATATCCGTTCTTCAATAAACACAAAAGCAAGCTGGATCTCATTGCTATGGCAGTACAGGAACCGACCTTGACTTACAGGAACCCTAATACGGGTAAGCCATTTAGCAAGGATGAGTTTGTACAATTCGCAGAAGATTATCTTGGTGCGGATATCATCTTCTGGAGCACGGCGTCTCCCTGGTTGACTAAGAAATAGGTAATAGTCGCGAGATCATGTTGTAGGGTCTTTTCTGGATAAAATCGCGGCAGCAGTTGGACAACAGCACTAATAACGAGCGTAAGTTATTGTGCAGACTGGTTCGAATGTTGTCGCCTTTGCACTGCGGAAATTTCTGGGATTCCAGCCTAGAACCCCATATAACTGAAGAACATCCCCCTAAGCGTCAGCAGCAAGCTGCCGCCGTCAAAGCCCCGGAAATCACGCCCTTTACGTCGCAAGCGCCGTAAAACCCACTCACCGGGGTTAAAAAGGTATTACCTTAACTTCTTCAGTGCTGTAAGCTGGTTAAGGCTAATGAGGACAGGAGATGGACAGGCAGTATTTTATAGTCCGGTAGCCTGCTCTCCCGGGCTTACGGCGCCATTTAGCTTCACAGACACATACAGCTTCATCTGGCGCCTCTATGCCGCTGAAGCGGCATTCAGAAGCTTCTCGATGTCGTTAGTGATTTCAGATTCAAACGTCTGCTTTGTTTCAGAAGCGGAGGTGACTTTGGTCACAGTGCGTTTTGTTTATGACACGACAGCGTTGAATGCTCTTTTCGCTGATTTGCCTGAGCAGAGTGCAATACCGCAGATAATCAGTAGCGCGCTAACCAGATGATATAAATGTAATGGCTCACTGAGAAACATCACGCTGAATAAACCACCACTCAGCGGGATGAAATGGGAAAACACTTCTCCACGCGTCGCGCCAATCGCCTGAATGCCTTTATTCCACAACAAATACGAGAGCCACGACGGAAAAATAATCAGGTACAGCAGACCAGGGCCGACGCATGATCATTCTTTGCGCTAGTTGATCAAGTATCGATCAGTTGAGCGGCGCCAAGTACGATTTTAATTGTACCTTGCGTTGCCAAGCTGTAAATAGTCGAGATCTTAACTAACTGTTTATTATTATGGCCCAGAAGTCTTTGCTCGACTACCTTGAATCAATTCCAGACCCACGCAATCAGGCCAAGTGCTCGCATATCTTGTCAGAGGTTGTTTTCATGGCCATCTGCGCCATGATGTGCGGTTTTGATACTTGGAGCGAGATTACCTTGTTTGCTCAAGAGCGAGAGCCATGGTTCCGGCGCTGGTTGAGCTTGCCTGGCGGCATTCCATCTCACGACACATTCAACCGCATTTTTGCCACTCTGCCTCCCGCCAGTCTGAAATCCATTTTTCAAGCGTGGATCGGCGACATCATGGGCGATGATAAGCTGGTTGGCCAACTAGCGGTTGATGGTAAAGCTCTTCGTGCTACCGCTAAAGGACGAGGAGCCAACGCTGTTCATATGGTCAATGTCTGGTCAACTGAGCTGGGAATGTGTGTTGGCCAGCAAAAAGTCGCTGACAAGTCTAACGAGATCACGGCAATACCTGAGCTACTACAACTTCTTGAATTAAAAGGGTGTTTGGTCAGTATTGATGCGATGGGTACACAGGTGAAAATCGCCGATACCATCCTCAAGAAGTCGGGTGATTATTTGCTTGCAGTGAAAGACAACCAACCTAGCCTCAATACTGAAGTAAAAGAACAGTTCCAAGCGTATTGGGATAAGAATGAAACCGATGTTTCGGGGCCCGGTTTTACTGAACAATTTGACTCAGAACATGGGCGAAAAGAACATCGACGTTGTTGGGTTCTGGTGGTTGATGAAAGCATGCCTGTTTGCCAGCAGTGGAAAGCGAAGACCATTATAGCCGTGCAGGCTGAGCGAGTTGAAAATGGCAAAGGCTATGATTTCGTGAGATTTTATATAAGTAGCCGAGCGTTGGATGCCACCTCAGCGCTGAAGGCAACCCGAGCACACTGGTCGGTAGAAAATCTGCTGCACTGGACATTAGATATTGCGTTCGGAGAGGATCAACTTCAGGCCAGAGCGGGCTTCGCTGGAGAAAACTTAGCGGTCATCAGGCAGTGGATACTGAACATACTGAAGCAAAACAAGTCACGTAATCTGAGCATGGCCAACAAGCGCAGGCTCTGCTGTCTGAATGAACAATATTTGTTCGAATGTATGGGGTTGTTCAAAGTATAAACACTGATGCGTCAGCCCTGTACAGCAGACCAATAACCAAACCGCTGTGACTAAATTCGGCAAGCGCCGGAATACCATTTTTTGCCATAGATAAAATCAATATTGGAAGAAGCACTACAGCACCAATCATTGAGCTAACAGCCACAAACGCATTCCCCACTACTTCACGAGGTTTAAGACGCAGAAACGCGCAATATAATGCCCAACTTGCTGCCGAGCCCATCGTCCACAGATCGCCACGATTGAGATGCTTTAGGGTATCTAGGTGCCATAAATCCCCCTGCATCACCAGCCAGACCACACCGAAAGAACTGATAATAACCCCGGCGATATTCTGAGCTGTTATTTTTTCTTTGAAAATGGTTTTATTGATCAATAAAACCAATGCCGGAGTCGTAGATAAATAAATGGCAGCATTAAGCGATGATGTATATTGCAAGCCAATGTACAGGGTCAGTGGAAATAATACCTGGCCAAACAAAGCCAGGAAAATGATTATGTGAAAAGAGCGCTGCATAGCGTTCCATTGCCCACGAATCTGCCTGTAGTAGAGAGCTACAAGCAATATGGAAGTTGTGGGAGGAAAATAAAGTGTCATCCTAACTACAGGACCCTGCAACGTAGCAATTCCTGCAAAAATCCATTTAAAACAATGACTTATTTCAATTCTGCCATCTGCAAGCGTTTTGTGGGGATGGAGGCCGGAATCATTAAAGTATCATCCTAATTTTCGCTCAACCTTGGAAAATGCTGAGAATCGTAAAAATAAAGTTTCATCCTTTCCGCTACTAGTTCAAGGCTTTCTTCCGGCCGCCGGCAACAACGCTGCTTGGCTGAGGCGATCCACTTGCGCTACCGCTCACTGATCAGATCGAACTTGAACTCGACGAGCAGCCAACCATCAGGCCGAGCGTGATCGCCAAAAAAAACGGATCATGCGAAATCCTTCGTTGAGTTTGGCGCGGGTTTTAGCAAATCAGCTGGCCCGCGATCCGGTTGAGAGTGATCCGAAGCGGTCCTTGACGACCGGCACAAATCGGCCGATTCTGTTGAAAAAGTAGCTTTAGCGGCAGCCTGCCGATCAGGTGTGCCTGCTGTCGAAGTGGCTGCAAGCCACTTCAAGTTGCCTTCCGGCGTTTCACTGAGCGTCCTTGCTCAGGTTTAAGGGTTAATTTGAGGGTTTCTGCTCGTAGCAGGCATACCTATCCCGTCAGCGGTGGCCCTTGAGGCAAAAGCTTGGCCATGCGGCGCAGGTTCTGCACCATCGCAGCCAAGGTGAATTCGTCAGTGGCACCCGTTAGGCCACGCAGTCGTAAACGGTCGAGTTTCATGATCCGTTTGAGGTGGGCGAAAAGCATCTCCACCTTCTTTCGTTCGCAGCGAGAGACGAGGTACTCCGGTGTCTTGGCGATGCGTCGAGCCACGTCGCGGGCAGCCTCATGGATGCTGCGGACGATCTTCCGATTCGGCGTGTTGGGGCAGCATTTCGCTTTCAACGGGCAGGTGGCGCAGTCGGTTTGGCTGGAGCGGTAAATGACGGTTTTGGCCTTAGTTACCCGCGACCTTTGCTGGGTGAAGGCGCGCCATTCACTGCGTAGCGGTTTGCCGGCTGGGCAGCGATATTCATTGGCGTCCTGACTCCAGTGAAAGTCGTTACTGGAGAGGCTGTCGTCCTTGCGCTCGGTCTTGTCCCACACCGGCACATGCGGTTCGATGTCCTTTTCTTCGACCATCCAGGCCAGCATCGGGGCGGTGCCATAAGCGGTATCGCCGATAAGGCGTTCCGGTGTGAGATCGAACTGCGCCTCGACACGCTCGACCATCGTCCTAGTCGAATCGACTTCGGCGGTACGGTGCGCCGGGGTAGCTTCCACGTCCATGATCACACCGTGCTCAGTGTCGATCAGGTAATTCGTGGAGTAGGCAAAAAAGGCCGGGCCACCTGGCGCTGCTGTCCAACGGGACTGAGGATCAGTGAGCGAAATTTTCTTGGGAAGAGCCTCAGCCAGCGCCTCTTCATCAAGGGCTTCGAGGTACTCGCGCACTGCGCGGCTGCTGAGCTTTGGATCGTTCCAATCGACCTCATCTCCCGCCACCCCACGTTGCCGGCTGGCATCCGCCTTAATGATGCTGGCGTCGACGGCGAAACCTTCACCCTTGACTAGGCCGGCTGCCATGCAGCGCCGCAGCACCTCATTGAATAACCAGCGGAATAGATCGCTGTCACGAAAACGCCCATGGCGATTCTTCGAGAAGGTCGAGTGATTGGGGACTTCGTCTTCCAGACCCAACCGGCAGAACCAGCGATAGGCCAGGTTCAGGTGCACCTCTTCGCACAATCGCCGCTCGGAACGAATGCCATAGCAGTAGCCGACGACCAGCATGCGCACCATCAACTCCGGGTCAATCGAGGGACGCCCGATGGGGCTATAGAAATCTGCCAGGTAGGCACGTAGATCACTGAGATCCAAGCACTGGTCGATGCTGCGCAGGAGATGTTGGGCCGGGACGTGATCTTCCAGATTGAACGAGTAGAACAGGCGCTGCTGTCCTCCCGGTAACTGTCCCATCATGCTGTTCGCCCCCACGCTCGCTGACAAAGCAATTTTGCCAACGGCATGGGGAGGCCGCTACTTTTTCAACAGAATCGGCCGCACACAGCCATTCGGCTCAACAGAACCCTGCCTTTACCCCACCAAACTCCGGAAACTCGCCCGGTAGTCCGTCGGCTTGAGATGCACATGTTGGCTGAGGTCGCCGGGTAGCGTGAACAGGCGCGGACCGTCCCGAAACTGGAACACGCGATACAGATGGAATTGATCGCCCGCCTCCTTGGAGAATTCGAGTTCGTTGTGGCTGACCAAGAAAGACGAGCCTACCCCGCCATTGGTGGTTTTCACCTCGATGAAGCGCTCATGGGCGTCCTCTTCGAACGACAGGATGTCGAACCCCGCACCGTCTCCCTGGGTGTCGGACACCCAATCCAGCCGCTGAAAAAGCTCTGGGTGGCCGAGCTCGGTCAGGCGTTGCTGTTCGTAGCCAATCACCCACTGCTCCCCTGCCCGGCCCAGCTTGCGGTTGGCTTCATCGCGAGCGGCATAATCGAACTTTCGCGGTAGGCGTTGCCGTAGAGATGCCGGGGTACGCACAAGCACTTCACGGGCGGGTGGTTCTACCAAAGCCGCTCGGTAGGTTTTGTCACCCGGAAGTTTTACCTCCTCCAGGGCATCGACAAGAGCGCCGACCGTCTGCTGATGTTCCAGAACGTAGGCGTGTACGGATTTACGCAGCAGCAGTTGGCTGTTGCCGCGTGGCTTGTAGCCGTTGATATAGGGCAGGCCCAGGGCATCGAGTACGGCGCTAATGTTCTGGTGCTTGAGCTCGACTGAAGACTTGCTGCGACCGTTCAGCAGTTGGCGCAGTGCCTGGTTGTGCTCGGACTTGTGGTACGGCTCCCCAGCCGCCTCGGCACGCAGCATGTCGAAATAGTCTTCGACCGTGGCCAGGACCTCTTCTTCGGACCAGTCTTCGCCGATGCGAATGATGCGAAACCCGAGCCGCGTCAGCGCCGGAACGACGGTCGTCTCGCCACCGGAGAAGCTGTCAGCAGTGAGCGGGCCCTGCTCGGGAAATTGCTTGCCGAAGGCCACACCGGCGATGGCCTTGGAATCGCAATCGGTGCCGGTCTTCGGATCACGTACCAGGAAGTCGCGGGACTTGCCGTAGCCGTGGCGCGCCAGGAATTTCGTGCGGCCCAGTTGCACGAACTCATCGATGGCAGCCTGCACGGCGGCGGGGCTTCGAAGCTGGGAGAGTTGAGACACAGGGTCCTTCCTTACTGTCATGGTGTGCCGGGAACCGCCGAGCCACGAGATTATGAGTAGCCCCTGAACAGAAACGTCACGATAAAAGCCGTGAACGCCACCAGGCCCATTAAATCCCTTGCGTATTTGCAGCCCGTGCTGTCCAAACCTGTACCAGGTCCGATCAACACGCTCCAACCATTGAGGTACGAAAACACCGCCTGACCGAACAAAAAATGCGTGATAGCCGCCGCAGCCATGACGCCGGAATCGTCAGACAGGCTGTAGCTGTTGACCATTGCCCTGTACGCCTGCATCTGAAATGGCTATTGCCCTGATGGGAGCCGGCTTTTCAGCCACCGACACCAGCGATGCCGTCAATATTCTTTACCCGATAACCATGACCGTACAAGCTAACAAGGCCTGGCAAGCCAGCGGACTTAAAAAGTCTTTTTTTGGTGTTTTTGGGGTTTGGCATATCTACGGTGCTGGTGCGTCGGTCTTCCCGTAAGGGGATGGATCTTGAGCTGACATGGCTCCAGTCGTTGAAGGTCGTGCTGGTTCGTGGAGCTGTTGCATTGGGCCTGGGTTTTGGCATTGGCAGGCTTGTATTGATGGGGATGCAGTATGGTTTCCTGAGTGAGTCTGTCCTGAGGGAACATGCACTTGTCTCCGTAGCGGTGGTTCTGATCTGTGGGCTTGGTTCGTTCGTTGCGTTTCAGTGGATCATCGGGAGGATCTCTGGAAGATCGATCAGCGTCGTTTCTGTGATCAAAGCTGTGATGTACGAGTCTGGTTACTTTGTGCTGTCGATGCTTATCTTGTTGGTGATACTCGTCCTGTTCGGCCTTGCATACGAGACTTTTTTCTAAAAAAACAGTGTTGATTATTTTTTGTTCAGTGATCAAAAGGATAAATATAAAGATCTTTAGATCTTTGTATAAAGGATTAAAAACGGTTAAAGACAGGTTAGACGTTCTAAATCACCACTCAACACATTGATATTACTGGTGTTTTCATATTTATTCCGTGCAACAAACCCATAGGTTGCCGTGCAGCGTTCCCATAGGTTGCCGTGCAACGTCCCCACATACCCTTGGATCTTATCCACTGTTATCCACACGGAACCCCTCTTTTTTCCACAAAATCCTTACAAAACAGAGCTTTCGTGCAGCGTTCCCACATATCAGATCTGGTGTTCGTGCAGTATTCCCACATGTCTTAGGTCATACGTGCAGTCGCCCCATATACAATTTTCTGAACGTGCAACGTACCCACATTTCAATTTTGGTCGTTTTTTGCACCGTGCAGCGTACCCACATATGATCGTGCAGCGTTCCCATATACCAAAACCCCGTTTATGCACAGGAAATGTGGATAACTTTTGGCCTCTTTTTGTGTGCGCGTGATCACTTTATGGACTATTAGAGTCATTTTGACTGCTTTTTTAGGTTTGTCCTGATCTGTCAATCTTTGTTCTGCTTCGTCAATCGTGCAGAGTTCCCATATATCGAGAGGTTCAGGACCTGCTTTCGTGCAACGTACCCACATATCAAATCTCATAACGTGCAGGTCCCCCACATCCTCACCCTTTAACTATCAATACCTTACGGGAACCACTCTACGGGAACCACTGGAGCAGCATGGCACTTATCCTTCGTCGTGGCTTACGCTTGCACGATACTGAGACTCAGCTTGCGACTACCGTGCAGCGATCCCATATATAGAGCCCCAGCCCACGCTGCATCTGGGGTCACGTTCGCTCTATCCGTGCAGCTCCCCCATATGCGGAGGCATTCCGTTTCCGGTCCTGCCTGGTGGGCGTACCTTGTGCGCTTTCTTCTGGCATAAAAAAAGGCGCTGACGCGCCTATCTTTCTTTTCCCTGGGGGGGGGGAGATTCTGGTGGCTATCTCCCCTTACGTTGGGGTTCATCAATGATGTCGTGGTCGATCATGCCGTGCTTGATGGCCCGTAGCTCTGTCTGCTGCTTACGCTTGTTGGACGCCATCACCTGCTTCACGAAGTTCTCATGAGGCCTTATGACGTACCGCACGTCGATGACTCTGCGGCCATCCTTGATCTGGTTCGCGTCGTAGTCGCTTATGACCTCTTGTTTGATGAGGGCCTCCAGAGCGAGCTTCATGGCTCTGACGTTCTCCGGCATCCGTGGGCTCAATTCACGAGGGCTCTGGGTCAGGAAGCTGATAAGCGATGGCGTGTACGGCGAATCTGGTGATGCTTGAGTCCAGTAGTGGCTCATTCGCTTGTAGATGTACCGTGCAAGAGGGGAGCGGATTTGCATTCCGATTTTGTAGTTGTACTGACGAAACGACAGATTCATGATCGATTCGTTTACCAGCGGGTTGAACTGCACATAGCACCTGGCGTTCCCGCCTTTCTTGCGAAACTCACCTCTGGTGGTCAGTCCCACCATCGGGAAGAAGCTGGAGCTGATGAAGGCTTCACCGTCATCACTGATACATTCGAGTGTTGCGCCACGACAAACCTGGATTGCTTCCTTGATTTCGTTCAGGTTGTACCCGTGACCCATCTTCGAGAGCTCTTTCTGGAGTTCGTACAGAGTGAACATGACTCCAGCCTTGCCCTCGATGATATGGCCTTTCCCGTTCACTGCGAGCTTGCGTAGAGCATCCTCAAGGATTTCCTCTCGCTGTCCCGCGTAGATCAGCACGGTTCTTCCGTCATCCTTCTCGATGATGGCTGGCTTCACCTTCACCGTGAAATGCTGGCCTCTGATGGTGCATTGTCGTGTCACTACAGCGTTGGATAAATCTTCATGCTCACGCTTTTGGTCCCAAATGTACTTCGGCAGCGCATCGTAGATCTCGATGGTGTTGGAGTAGTCGTCTTTCTTGGCCGGAGATTCAATGATCTCAAACAGGCTCATTTGCGGTGAGTCTTTGATTACGTCGAGTTTCTCCAGGTCTTTGTCTTTGGTTCTCTTGCTCATGATTGTTCCGTCGATACTTTCTAGCTGGTGGTCCATGCCGCCAGCATTGTCAATGCTCCCGCTGCTACCGTCGCTGAAAACACTAGCTGGTAGATGCGACGCTTAGCCCCCGCAGTGCCGCTCATAAAACGCAGGGCTGCCGCTTCATATCGGAAATGAGCGAACTCACCCCGAAGGGTGCTATCTGTCCCCTGTGGCGATTGTGGGCGCTTTGACAGGGCAGGGCGAGGATGGCTGGCGACTTTCTTGATCATCGCTTCACATTTCCCCAGTTTCGCCAATTCAGTGGCCGCTACAGATGCTGTCATGTTGTCACACCTCGTCGCTATGTGTCTTGTTTAGCTGGCGCTCGTACTCGTTTAGCGCCCGGCGAATTTTTGCTAAGGCAGTGGCGCGTTGTCTTAACACGGCATACCTGGTTTCAACTTGCTGGATCAACTCTTGTGCCCAGACAGGCTCTTTCTTGAAGTGCGACATGCTGTAGGCATGACCGCGACCCTTCTTGATATGTGTCGATAGAACCCTTTTCTTTTGTCCGGGAACTTGTTCGACAAATCTGTTGCGATACCACTCTGCAACGAGTGATACGCCTAGAATGCGAACCCGTGTACCGACACGCCCTTGTTCGTCCTCTGACGCTTCTTCACGCGCTGATTTGTGCGCGTTCCAGTACATGTCCGCTTCCTGCTGCGCCTCGACAGCAAGAACCGCTAAGGCGTGATCCAGTTTGCTCCGTACCTCTGCAACAAACTCTCGTCCCTCTGCCTCTAGCAGATCCTCTGTTATCTCGGATCGTTCTTCTTCGAGCTTCGGATCTAGCAGATCTAGCCATCGCTCTGTTGGTAGACTCACCTCAATACCCTCCCAATTCCTATCCAATTCCTATCCACATAACTATCTATCTGGAATTTAAAGCTGATTATTCCAATACTGGAATCTAGTTCTGTCACTAGGCTAACCCATCTTTGGAATTTGTCAAATTTCCCTCTATCTATCTGGAATCTTGATGCTCTTATTCTTTCACAGCCTCTTTACATATGAATCTATATTTAAAGATTCCAGATATATTGGATATGGCATCAAAGATTCCAAATGCCTCTTTACCACCGTCTCTCGATGCTGGAGGGCAAGCGGTTCTCGATGCGAGGGTAAGGTCTGTTTATCTGAGCCTATCCGTGCAGCGTTCCCATAGGTTCCCTTACTCAACGATCAAAAAGCCACCGAAAAGCAACCTATATGCCCCTTTTGGGCAATTACACAGGCCATCTGTCCCCGCTTTTAGCCTTATTCTCTATCCAACACGCGGCAAGCAATCGAAAAGCAATCTAAAAGCAATCTTTGGAGGATTTCATGAGTCAATTTGTTCTGGGTTTGGATATTGGTTACTCCAACCTGAAAATGGCAATGGGGTATAAAGGTGAGGAAGCTCGCACAGTCGTCATGCCGGTGGGGGCAGGTCCATTGGAACTGATGCCACAACAGTTAACTGGCGGTGCAGGGACCTGCATTCAGGTTGTGATTGATGGAGAGAAATGGGTTGCAGGCGTCGAGCCTGACCGATTGCAAGGATGGGAGCGTGAGCTTCACGGCGACTATCCTTCGACCAATCCATACAAGGCTCTTTTCTACGCTGCACTCCTGATGTCCGAGCAGAAGGAGATCGATGTGCTGGTGACTGGCCTGCCTGTTAGTCAGTACATGGACGTAGAGCGCAGAGAGGCGTTGAAATCTCGGCTTGAGGGTGAACACCAGATCACGCCAAAACGATCGGTAGCGGTTAAGTCTGTCGTGGTTGTACCTCAACCTGCCGGTGCTTACATGGATGTTGTAAGTTCAACCAAAGATGAAGACCTCCTGGAGATTATCCAGGGAGGAAAAACCGTTGTAATTGACCCTGGGTTCTTTTCTGTAGACTGGGTAGCTCTTGAAGAGGGAGAGGTCCGCTATCACTCATCTGGCACCAGCCTCAAGGCGATGTCGGTGTTGCTACAGGAAACGGACCGGCTAATTCAGGAAGACCACGGCGGTGCCCCTGGCATCGAAAAGATCGAGAAAGCTATTCGTGCCGGTAAGGCCGAAATCTTCCTCTACGGTGAAAAGGTATCGATCAAAGACTACTTCAAGAAAGCCTCAACCAAAGTCGCTCAAAACGCCTTGATCCCTATGCGGAAGTCAATGCGTGAGGACGGGATGGATGCTGACGTAGTTCTGCTGGCTGGCGGCGGTGCCGAGGCTTACCAAGATGCGGCCAAGGAGCTTTTCCCTAAGAGCAGGATCGTACTGCCCAACGAATCCGTGGCATCCAATGCCAGGGGCTTCTGGTTCTGCGGCTGATAGATAGGAGGTCGTTGTGGCTGGTAGCAAATGGGATGGAAAAATATCTAATCTGAACATATCGGAGCAAGCCTTTCCGGAGCTCTATCGTGAACTGTCCCAGATGCAGCATAAGGCGCGTAGTGATCGGCTCCGCGCCCTTGCTCTATTGGGTCTTTATTCTCTTCGATTTTCTGGCAACATTGGGTCTTTTGAGCAACAGAGTTCAGAGAGTCAACCTGCACAGCATCAAAATTCGCCAGTGCAGACTGACGCAAAACTGAACTCTCAACGTGATTCACTTAAAGGAAAACTGATGGGCTCCGTATGACATGAAAGACCACGAGGAGTTCTCTACGCTATCAGCGGCTGAACGTAGAGAGTTAATAATCGCAGAGTTAAAGCGTAAAAGCCGCATTCGCACCCTGTTGCGAGGACTCCCGTTAGATGAAGTTCGGGAGATCATTGACAGAATGAAGGGCGTTCTCAATGAACTGGAGGAAGAGTACAAAAAGCGAGAAGAAGAAGAAAAAGAAAAGCGAGCTCAGGCTGAGCGAATAATGAGCGACATGGAATCCTGCGGTGTGGACATCGGCTTGCTCAACGAAATGTTCACGAGCAGATCAGAACCTGATAATGCTAAATATTCAAAAGACGGAGTTTCGTGGAGTGGGCAAGGACGTCGCCCGGATGCTTTCAAGGGGTTGGGAGCTGTCGAGCTGGAGCGCTACCGTATCCCACAGAAGAAGTAAAAAAATGAGCGCCGCAAAGTTTGGGCGCTCATCTTCTGGTCCGAAATGTCATAGTCTACTCAAGCACACTCTTTCTCCCCACCACCATGCCTTCCTTGTTCTTTGCAGAACGGACATTCAACGCAGGTTCTTTGATTAACAGAGGTGAAGTACGTACACTTGCAGTTGTCGCACACCTCCAGCATTGCGTCCCCACTTCTCAGCTCCGAAGCAAGACACCAGGCATCAGTAATATCAAACGGAGCCCACCGAGCACCTTTCATTCCGGGCACTTCTTTGCGGATTGCGTGATACATTCTAAATGCCTTGTTCAAGGCTTTGATGTTCACAGACCGCAACACGGCTTCTCCACCAATGTTGAAGTAGAGCTGCATTAGAAGAGAGGCCTGTATCTTGGATGTGTGACTATGAATCAGTGTCGCACCACCCCGGAAAGTTCTGGATTTTCGTTCCAGAGTATATCCGTCCCTCTCCAGATCCTGGTAAAGCCGTCTGACCTGTTTGTAGGTCAGACCAGTCTCGATCATGATGATTTTTGTGATGTACCCAGCAAGGGCCATGTGTCGAGCTGTAACCCAGCGACCCAATGTACCAGAGTTGCCAATGTTCATCTCCACCTCCCACGTCCCTGTAGAGACTGTTGCAGTTTTTTCAATACCGGGTGTGTTAACTCTTCCCGGCTGTCATCGAGAATTTCTTCAATGATGCTCGGAGCAAAACGAAGCGTAAAATGCGTAACCGTTGTTCCAGACATGTGGCGCAACTGGCTGTCTGTTGCCTTAGCCACCAGCTCCGCAAGCTCTCTCGAAACCCCGAAAACTTCCTTTGCCATCTCCGGGTCTCTCGATGCGACGCGGTTAAATAGCAACCAGTAGGCAGCATCAAATTCATCAACACTATGGTTGATAAAAACTACAGGGTCGTAGTCGCCAGAGAGTCGCGTGATGATGTTCTGCTCTGCTGTTTCGAGTTTGAAAGAGATCAACACGCCAGAGGCCAGAGCTTCCAATTGGGAAGGTGTTGCCAGTGACAGCTTTTGAACGGTGTCCATGCCCAAAGAAAATTGTGAGGCCGCATCATCTGGACGTTCTTTTGCCAGAGTGGATAGCAGGTTCCACAATGTCAGATCGAACTCGTAGACGTTTCTATCAGCTTCTTCTTGATCGAGGTTGACGGCTCTTGCATCCCACGCACCAATAATATCCAGTTCCAACATTCCGCCCCCCTCACAAATCACGAAGGTTGCGATAGATAGCCAAGACTCGGCTACCATAGTTTCTGGCTCGGATTTCGTCTTCCCAGGCGTGATAGCGGCCAACGCCAAGCTCCAAGTCATTTGGAGATGACTGAATGGCTTCTGATAGCACCTCTGCCCCAACCATGACGTTGGTCTCTGGGTCGAGAAGATCTGCTGGAGAAGAAACTCTATGACCATTCCACCGGATGCTCACTTGCATAAACCCGACATCAATGGCACGACCGTACTGCTGCTGAAACTCAGCGAGCTTAGCCTTTGCCTGATCTTCCGACTTAGCATAGAAAGGAAGCCCAGGAACGCGAAGCGTCCAAGGCCAAGGACTTATAGAGCCATTACCTCTCCCTGATGCAGATTCGGCCAATGCGACCGAATACACTAGAAGAGGGTCGAGGTTATATGCTTTCGCTGCTTTGTCGAAGATGGTTCCGCTCAGGTCAATAGCATTCGCTGTTGATGAAAGGAGAGCCGCAGACAGAACTAGCGCCTTGGCTTTGTTCTTCATCAGCTTGCCTCCTTATGTCTGAGGGGTATTTCGTGTTCTTCGTCGTACCGCTCCGGCCAAATCTCAGACGGCTTCACACCCAAAGCTGTAGCTATCTCATGTTCCCAGCGTGGACTGGGCTTATAGAGTGCCGTAGACACCACCTGCCGAGATGTTTTGTGTTTTCTGCCCAATGCGGCCAGAGAAAGCCCCTGGATCTTGAGTTTGTACTTGATCCACTCACGTTTCTTCTCTGGGTCGCTTGGGATGTCTATCAATTGGCATTTATCCATTGTTTGCCACCCTTTAAACTGCGTTGTTAGCCATACAAAAAGTGCGTTATTCGATGAACGCTTTTAGAGTTCTTCTATTGTCACAAACTGACACATTTTGCGCCTTTACAAGCCCAAATAATGATGCTGTCAACAATAAAAAACCTTTAAAAACATACACTTAACTTTGTACCGACGGAACAAAGTTACAATACTTTTAGTAATCAATGGGATACGGATATTTTTGCGATAGTAATGGAAAGTGCGCCAAAAGAATGGCGGAAATAGCGCACGGGGAGTGCGGTATTTTGTGATATTAAATAGCGTTTAGGTATAAGTGATTTTAGGGATACAGCGAGGGCTGAAATTGCGAATACAGCAGGAGCTGAGGAGGGCAGGGAAGGCAAAGGCGCATCCCGACCACACAAGGATGATGGTGTTTACAGAAAGAGATATTTGAGAAAGAGAACTCTGCGGTGTTGCAGGTGGGGACCAAAGCGTTAGCAATGGCCTATTCCATAGTGTATGCGATTTGTTTGACATGTTCAACTATGTAATGCTTTGTCAATAAACGCCTTGTTCCGTAAGGGCAAACTTTCACATGTGAAAGTTTGAGGGCAAATTCTAATCGAAGAAGTTGCCAATGGAATGGTTGTTTAGCAAAAAATAGTCAAACTTTCACAGTTGCATTTTTTGATGCCGTGGTAAACTGGAGGTAAAGAGTAAGGGGGTTGATATGAAACATGTGGTCAATATTCTTCTGCTGGGAATGGTGCTTCTGGGAATAGCCATGATGGCTGACACACCTTGGGGACTTGGTGTGGCGCTGGCTCCCTTCGGCGTTTGGGGTGCTCGTTTCCTATTTCTGGTTCACAAAAGCCTTTGGGCTGCTGTTATCTTTTGGGGAGGGATCGCTTACTTCCAGTGGCAAGTTGCTTTGGTTGTCGGGGCTCTGTTTGGACTAACGTGCTTTATCCGCGTTGCGCGGTCAGCATATAAAGAGGCACCACCTACCCGGCGCAGAAAAAAACAAACTGGTGGGTTTCAAGATTCCTATGATTTTGACCAGCGCTTCCATATTGGAGCTGGAGACGAATAAGGGGGCCTGCTGGCCCCCTTATTATTTGGTTGGTCTTTTAGAACCTTTGATTTGCTATGTTGTACCCCCTGACGGCAGTCAAATAGCTACCTGAACGGTCTCCAGCTTCCGTCGAGTTCTGCAATACGTTTACCAGCTTGTCCGTAAACTCTTCGTTTTGCTGAGAAAGAACAGGCTGACCTCCTTGCATCATCGGTGAGCCATCCGGGTTACGTTCTGCATACTCCATTTTCAGATTCTGAACAGCCTGGTTCATGCGACCTTCGTTTGTGTCAAACGATTCGGCATAAACAGCGGCTTGGGATTCAGTCAGCCCATAACGGCTTTGAGCGATAGACTGCATCGTTTCTTTGAACTCATCACCGTACTGGTTCATAAACTGCTGCGCGGCTCCACCACCAGCTTCTGCGGCAGAGGATAGCGCTGCTGCATAGAACGCGCCGCGTTCCTCAATGCTCATCCCTTTAGCGGCTTCCGATAGATCAGATTTACCAGTTAACCACTCCTTCGCTGCATCATAGCCGCTTGCAGCAGCTCCCATGACGTTGCGGCCAAGTTTAGCCATACCGACCATCGCATCACCGGCCCAGCCAAACTCCTCTTGCACGGCCTGGTCGCCGCGTTGAGTGGCCGCGATGAATTGGTCGCGTTGTTCAGGTGTCATCGTTCTCATTTGATCCATCGCTCTTGAGAACGCATCAGCGCCAGCTTGACCACCAGCAATGAGAGCTCCACCTGCTTGTTCAGCTCTGCGGCCCATCCAATCACTGGAGTTGTCCCACGCTCCCCACGCCGAAGCGCTCCAAGACATTTCCGGAAGCGAGTTCATAAGGTTATCTTGGGCTTTTTTCAGTTCAGGAGCAGATACATTTCGCTCTGTTTGCTGTGCTTGGTTATGAAGAGCTGACGTACCGGCTGCATGTTCATTTTGAACAAGGGGGCTATTCGTTGGTAACTGCCCAGCTTCTGATGCCGGATTAGTTCCAGCCATCCCAGCCACATTCTCCCGGAATCCGGTTGGGATGTTAGGTCCACTGCCTACAGCCCCTTGAACCTGACCTGGTAGGCCTTGAACATTCGGGCCTTCAATGCCGTTATTTCCGTAAGCATCACCACTAAATGCTCCGTTGCGACCGGACGCGGTATTGATCGCCTGTAGTGCGGCTTGATACCCGCCAAGCTCCTTACCCTGTTCGTAATTTTTGGAGTTGGTCATTGCTGTCATTCGCGCTGCTGCCTGGGCCACTTGAGGAGACATTCCGTAGGCTTGGTATCTTTGCTGTAGTGAAGCCGCCTCGTCTTTAACCGATTGCGGCGCGGCATTTCGGAAATAGTCATTCAGTTGGTTCATGGCCGCAGGGGTTTGTGCTACTGCACCACCGAGAGTTTTAAAGTCGGTATTAGTCATGGAGCCCATTTGGTTTTGGAGCTGACTCATTGTTGTGAAGGTGTCCGATGCAGACACCAGTTCAGAAGCGGACTTGGATAGGTTCTGGGATAAGCTATCGCCCCAGGTTTGCTTGAATGACTCGCTTCCAGAACGGCTGAAACCCTGCGCTAATTGATTTGTCAACGCCTGGCTATCGGTTTGCGAATAGCTCACACCCTTCATGAACTGGGACACATCACTCGCTGACCAGCTTGAAGAGTCTTGAGTTGATGACTCTGTTGCTCCCTTCGCTTGCGCTTTGATGTCCAGGACATCACTGCCGCCGCCTGATTCGCCATTACCACCAGCAGGAACTAGGGCTGTACTGTTTGATTTCACACCAGCAGCGGCCTTCATTGCTGCCCTGGCCTTGCCAACCATAGGCATAAGCATGGACGCAGCTTCGTCAACATCGAGTGTGCCCATAGCCTGCATGGCAAAAGCACCTTTGACAGCATCAGAGTGGCTATCATCCACCTGGAACTTATCCATGAAGTTCTTGGCTTGCTGGTTGATCAATTGGCTTTGAGCTGTGTTTTGCGACGAAACGTTGCGCCCGACATTGGAGAGTCTTGAATAGGCTTGATCCTGACTTACTCCATCAGAAAAACCTCGACCAAGAGTGCTTTGGAAAGCCTCCGATTTCTGACTTTGTAATGCCTGTGCGGAGCTCACGCCTGATGCCAAGGTGGAGCCAAGCGAGAAGGTACTGATCATGCTTTCTGCGCCGTTTGCAATCGCACCACTGAACTGGTTGTGATTGTACGCTGGCTGACTTTGCATAACCGGACCTTGCTTGAGTAGATCTGGCGTTTGCATCTTTTCGTCAACGTGGTCAGAACCACTTATTCTCGATGCCAAGCTGGTGAAGGCGTAGGTGCTACCTGTGACGATAAACAGGGAAATCACCGGAGTGGCCGCAGCCAACATGCCGCCGGTTGCAATCCAGTGTTGCAGAACATCTCCAGTTGAGGAAAGAGCGTACATGGAGTTGAGACCACCAGCACTGAGGCTAGACATCTCATTTGACGCGGCGGTATGAACAAACAGGTTTATAATTGAGAGGACTGGCATCCATAGCTGAATCCAGAGGATGGTTTGTACATATTTCCCGGCTAACTGGAGGCCGAAGCTGCCCATCACGATAATAAAAGCAATGATCGGGGTTATAGCATAAATAAAGCCTTCAAAGAACGTCAGCATTGGTCGGACGACGGTCATGAACATCGACTGCTCTGCGGCCCACTGTGTGTTCCGTTGCTGAATAGCCTGGTTGACCATCAATGCAGAGCCATAATCCTGGAGGTCCTGATAACGTCCTGCTGCGGCTTCATAATAGAGGGGCTCCAGAACGGCGGCTTTCAGATAGTCGATTGATGACGTAGTTGTGGCACCCATCGCTTGAAGCGAATCGGTCAGCTTCGTTAGAGCGTTGTCTCCAGTTGACGTGTCAATACCCAGTAGGCTGTTAAGAGCATCAACAACAACCGGGCTGCTTAGGTTGGCGGTTGCAGTGCTAATAGCCACCCATCCGTCAGTACATGTGTAGTCAGCGCCGTCAGGGTTTGCTGTAGACAAATACAACCTAGTTCCGTAGAGCTGTGAGTTGAATCGCAAAGCTGAGTCAGTTGAACGGTTCATCAACTCATCAAGGGACATTAGGTTGAGATCGACTTTGGTTAACGTGCATTCCCGAATGTAATTGTTCCAGGAACGCCTCACGTCAACATAGCCGCCTCCATTTGCTGAGTTAAGCGCAGTAAAAACTCCTGTGTCATAGGCTCGCCGTCTGACGTCATTCAACAGTTTCAGTGTTTCGGAAAAGTGGCTTTCCGTGACATTGGGTACGATTACCCCATATCCAGTTTCAAACAAATTGGTGATGGTGTATCCCACGTTGGATATGACACCTCCAGCAAAGCCTACCCCAATAGGGACATTGGCGACGACTCGAACCTGCCCTGTATAAGCGTCCTCGATAGTCACAGTTGTGGTTGGGCCGAAGAAACAGGCATATAGAATCCAACCTACCAGCACTTGCTGGAGGTTGATTTGCTTTGCGCCCTGAAAGACGGACTGAATACAGATCATCAAGACCCCAAGAAGCAGGCCAATACTGACCATCTTCTCGAAATCCCCGGTGCCGGTGATCATTGATACTGCAATCAGGATTTGCTCCAGAAAAGCAGAGTCACCGATAGAGTGGATTGAAAAAGATCCCATTCCAATAGCTCCTTAGTTCGTGCTAGGAGGATTGGACAAAGTTGCCAGCATGTATTTTTGCTTGCGGATGTTGTCCAGTAGGTTGTTGTATTTCTCAATTTGGCTTGCCAGATCGCCGTATTGAGAGGACAGGATTGTGTATTCAGCACGGATTTGCTGTTGCGATTGCGCGAGAAGCTCTAGTGCCTCTTTCTTGTAGGGTGATTTGCTGTTAGCCATCGCAATGCGAGCTGCGCGGAAGAACTCTTCCGAGAAGCTATACATCATGGTCAGGGCTATCGCTCCTGATGACTCTGTTGCGAACAGGTTAGCGCCGTCCTGTGAAAGGACAGACAAGTTACGAACAATGGTGCCAATCCCTCCGGGGAGGTTAGAAACAAAGGCCTTTTCTGGGTCGGTTAAGGTTCCAGAGTTCGTTGCGTATTTGTAGATCACACCAGGTGTAGAGCTTGTTCCTAACAGCATATCGGTGATCTGGTTCTTGATACCTTTGAGCACGACAGTTTTATTGCTGGAGCCAGCACTCAGGCAGTTGGTCGTATCAGAATCACAGGAATAGATCTCAACAGAACCGCCTGAAATCAGGTCTGACAAGGTGATCTTGTTACCTGGTAGGGTCGTCAGAGGGGTTGTTTTCGCACCAGTGCCGGTTGAGTTCGGGTCGTTTACCAGATCACCAATGATGACTGTGCCGGTTAAAGACATGATCGCTTCAAGAAGGGTGTTATCCCCGTACTGGAACCAGGTGTTGGCGTTGTTGCTCTTGAGTTGCTTCCAGACGATGTTGCCAATCATCTTGTTGTATTCGTCAGGTTTGTTGGCTTTCAGTTCTTCCAGAGGACTCTTGCCGCTGGTTTCCTGCTTGGACCCGAAGAAGTCTTCATACAGGCCGGAAGTTGTCGCGGTTATAGAAGCATCAGTTTTGTGTTTAAGGTCCATGCCGCTGGTTAGGTCGTTCACGAAACCTTGAGCGAGCTGGCAGGAGTTGCCCAGATGTTGGTTGAGCGCTTGCACTTTCTTCTGGAAGTTCTCTATCCACTTCGCTCCGTCCGGGAAAACGTTATCGAGCGCAAGCTGGAAGGCATAGCCCTTGGCGTTGGCTGCTACAGCCCGAAGGAGTTGGACAATTTGATCCGCGTTAATGAAGGAAAGCGAACCGCCGAACAGATCTACACCACCGCAACCAGCTTTCCATGATGGAGGGGCAAAGCTCACCAGGTTCTCGTCGAAGATTCGTGTCTTTGCAGTGAACCGGCCACCAGCTAAAACGCCACGTCGTTGGCTTTCATAAACCCCAGGTGGTGTTGTGTTGCTCATTTCATTGAAGAGTTTGTCCATCTGTGATTGGAGGCCGTTAGCGGCTATCGCCCCTGTCGGTGCCATGACGAGACTGGCCGCCACACTCAGGGCAAGCAGGCTCCTTTTTAATGTCTTGTGCGTGACCATCTTAGTTCTCCTGTAATTTGTCCCGGATGTACTTCATGAGTTGTTCCGGTGGCACAAAGTTGTCTTTATCACCGCTCGCTTGAGATAGCTGTTTGAGGTCAGAGCCCAGCTCTGGTGAGGCCAAGCGTTCGGCTATGTTGTTTTCCAGGTTGAGTACCGGACGTGTACGGTTAAACTCTTCGTCTGTGACCCAACCATTGCGTTTTGCTGCGACCAAAATCCTGTGATTCAGCTCAGGAAGAGACATTGGCCCTTGTCCTATAGGAGCGAACTGACCGTCTGGAGATGCGAGGTAAACAGCAGGGAAAGTTACGATACCAAGTTGTTTGGCATGGCCTTCATCGGTTTTGTAATGGGGGAAAAGCCCACTGGGGAGTGGTTTGCCGTCCATAGATACAGGAATGATCGAGAATCCTTCTCCTTGTTCCAACATCTTGATGAGCGGTGCTTGCAAGTCACTGTAGTCATCGTCGGACTTGTAGAAGAAGAATATCCCTACGCGTTCGGCTACGCTTTTGAGTAGCATGTTTTTGGCGTTACCAGCGTCACGATCAACTTGTTGTGAGGCAAACGTGGCAGCAGGACGTCGAGTAATTTCATCCAAGAAAGGATCACCTACGACCGCCAGCTCTGTAGCATCGGAAAATTGTTCAGAGCGATCTATCGCAAATCGTTGCAAGTAGAGAAACGTCCTGACGTTTTCAACGGTAGGATTGTTCCAAGCAAGGTCTTTGTACTTGGGTAAGTTTTCCCGGAACCATTCCGCTGAGAACATTTCTGGGCCGCTCGGAAGCGGAGCAGCAGGCTTAGGCTGTGTAGGCTTCGCTTCTGCCACAGGCTTTGGTTTGGGCTTTTCGGGTTTTTTCTCTGGTTCTTTGGGCTCTTCCTTGTACCAGAACCAACCCTCTTCCTTTCGCTCATAAAAACCAGGTCTTGTGCCATCTTGAGCCCAAGCCTGGTGTGATGCCCCCAGCGTGAGCGCTGCAAGGAGCAGTAAATTCAAAGGTGATTTTTTCATAGTCTCACGCACGTATTTTCCCATGCTCGATATGGTAGAGGTGGGAGGCGTGAAATTAGGCAGGTGTAAGCGCCCATTTAGGGCGCTTAGAGCGTTTTATTTGTCAACTTTCACATGTGAAAGAATTGACCAAACTATTTGGTCGTGTCCTCTTCAACTTCTGTCGCTTCTGCGGCCATCTTCATCTGCTTCTCGACCATGCGTTTTTGGGTGATGTAGCGGATAACCATCTCGACAGCGCTGTTCAACGCAAGGATTCGCATCGCTCTGGTGGATGCAACGTAGAGCAGGTTTATTTCATCGTCACGGGCCATTGGGTCGAGCTCTGGGTCCAGGACATCCGGAAAGTCGTCATAGAGCTGAACAAAGTCCCACTCCAACCCTTTGCACCGATGAGCTGTTGAGACCGTAATGTCAGCCCCAAACTCTTCTTTGACTGTATTGCGTCGTAGAGTGGTGAGTCGTTCAGGGATTTCATCGTAGCTGTTGATGATCTTGACAGCCCTCATCATCTCAGGGTCTTTGGTCGCCTTCGCTACTTCTTGATACTCGAAGTAGTCTTCATACTCATCAAGCAGTTTCTTATTCTTTACCCGGTCTGGCTCTGCCATCGAAAACCAGTACAAATCCTGGAGCTCATTGATCTGGTAAGCGTCGATTCCACCGACCCAGAATACCTGCGCTCCGGATTCGGTCGCAGAGAGCGCCGTCTCTATAACCCCCATGACGGTTCGGTGAAGTATTGCGCGGTGGCCCACGTCACCTGGTAAAAACATGAGTACCTGATCTGCTGGTCCCCGGCCAACAACAGGTCGTGTTTCACCTTTGAGTTCAAGAAGGGCGTTTGCCACCAGCGAAACGTTGGGGCCAAAGCGGAAGCTATGAGTGAGATAGAGTTGGTCGGCGTTCATGAGCTCTTTGCTATCAAGGGCGTTGTTTGCGCCTCTGAACCTATAGATCTGCTGGTGGCGATCTCCAACCAGGATTACCTTGCAGTTCTGCTGTAGGACGATGCTACTTGTTACGGGGTTAGCGTCTTGTGCTTCATCAAAAAGAATGGTGGTGTACCGGCGAGACAGATTCGGCATCCCGAGCTGATACTGTTTGAGGTAGCAATCGTGTACGGTCGGGAACGGATCTTGAACGTTTGTCATCCGTTTCCATATGAGCTCAGCACCTTCGACCACCTGGATTTGGTATCTCTCCTGTTTGGACGTAAGCACTTTACCCGTATCGGCGCGAGCAAAATGCGTATAAAGAATCCGCATGTCTGCACTACACATAAAGGCGTTGAGCGTATCGAGAATATCTTTGGCAAACGTCCAGTTCTTGGTATTCACCGCTTGGGCAATATCGGTGAGCCTTAGGTTGCCGGAGAGTTTGTGCTGGTAGCCCCTTCCTATAGTGGCGTAGGCAAGCTGGTGGG
The DNA here is from genome assembly GCF_033688105.1 of Providencia sp. PROV080. Classification (NCBI taxonomy): domain Bacteria; kingdom Pseudomonadati; phylum Pseudomonadota; class Gammaproteobacteria; order Enterobacterales; family Morganellaceae; genus Providencia; species Providencia sp. PROV080. The sequence continues at coordinate 110,639 of NZ_CP096347.1, read as the reverse complement.
ACGTTTTGCAGTCTACGTTTGCAGGAAACTTTTCTCTTGCCTCGTCGCGGATAGCCCTGTTGTATGCCAAGTAGAGGATACGTGAATCGAGGTTGTTGTGGGCGTACTTCACCAGTGTCGTGGTTTTACCCGTTCCAGCGTAGGCCTTAACGACAAGGCGAGGCCCTTTGTACTGAGTGATCAGTGATTGTTCTGGTGTGTCAGGAGGAAGTTGTTTCATGAGGCCCCCTACGACAAACACATCTGGAGAGTGATGCGCTTCTTTTGTGTCGAGAGGAACGTACTGATCCGCTTTTCTTCTCGGGGGAGGGATACTTCACAATCCAGATCTGTCCACCAGTCTGGGGCTTTACCTTGAGCCACCTCCGTAACCCAACTATGGAGACGGTGTAACCAGCGATAGTCGCCAATAGATGAGGTGGCTAGTGTCATAGCCTCCTCAATCTTGGTTTGAAGAGCCGCAGCTCTGTGTCGCCACTCTTCTGAATATTTAGCCTTTCGCGCCATCAGTTTTCCTCTTTCTTTTTCCCTCCCTTACCAGCTTTAGCGAGCTCTTGCTCCAACCCAGAAATTTTGGTCAGTGCATCATTGAGTCTTTGTTCGAGGCTCTTGGCCTGCTGGTCTTTTTCCTGCAACTGACCAGCCATCATGCCTTTGTCTTGAACAAGAGCGCGAGCTTCTGCTTCGGCGCTGGATAATTTGGCGTCCAGCTTTTCTACCTCTCCAGATAGGCGCTGGCACTCTCGTTCAGCGGATTCGCCATGAGCTTTGGCTGTGGCAAGGGAGTCCTGTGATTGGGCCAGTTTGGCCTGTACATTTTCGAGCTGCTCTTTCAACGATGTTTTTTGTTCCTGAGCGGCCCGGAGCTTTTCTGTCTGCTCTATACTCTTGCCTTTTTGCTCCTCCAACTCACCCTCTGTAGTTGCCAATTTTTGGCTCAAAGAGCGATTTTCGCTTTTAGCTTGCTCCAGGTGATCCTGTGCTCGGGTCAGATCTGCGGCTTTCGCCTCCAGCTTGCCCTCCAACTCAACGATCCGCTTTTCCAGCTTATCAATGTCAGCCAGTGAGCGTTCTAGCTCCGCAGACTTGAGGGATAGCGAGTTTTCTGCCTTACCAAGGGCCGCATCGAGCTCTGATTTTTTGTTGGTGAGAGCTTCAAGTTGTTCCTCCAGTAGCTCAGCCCGTTCGGTGGCATCATTTGCCATGTCCACGGCTTGCTGCATATCTTCCTGGTACTCAATTTCTTTCTGTCGTAGCAGTTCACGCTCGCGCTCAAGCTGTTCATCGGCGCTTGCTTTGGCTACCGTATAGATCTTCTGTAGGAAGAGCTCAGCATCGCTCATAACCGATTCTGGAAGGACTACCTCTACCAGCTCTTCATCGAGGGAGTGTTCCTCTGACCACTGTTTGAGATACGTTGAAATGGTGGTAAAGCTCCCCTTGCCAATGATGTCTCTGATAGCGATGACCGTTGGGCGTTTACCGGCGTCCTTGAGCTTTTGGGCCGCAGCCGCTACATCGTCAAACTCAACCAATTTTCTTGCCATGAGAACGTTCCTTTTAATTTGTAATGTTTACGATAATTACGATAATTACGATAATACGGTAATTATCATAATTATATATCATGCTGCTGTCGATTGGAATTGTTTGTGTGGGACAAAGCCCTTCCGGCTGCGGAAAAGCCTTGTTACGCGGTCACGCTGATTCATCCAGGGAAGGATTCGATAGTGACTCCACCGAAGGTGCCAAGGATTTCCGATGCCGCTTTATCAGATCGAGTTTTGCGTTGTTCTGAGGCGTCAAAGTTACGAAGCAATTTGAGCTGAACATCCTTATCCTGGAGCACGATCAGGGGCATTGGCGCGGTAACGGTTTTGAGTACCCCTGCGGCCATGACGTTTGCCACCGGTTGAACCTTTACTTCCCTTCGCTCCCGGAGATAAGGCTCCGGGGTGCTGGCGATCTTCTGGATAAGCTGCTCCAGGGGAAGTTGATAGTCTGGCCCAGATCGCTCCAGCTCCTCTCTGATGCGTTGCAAAAGCTCCTCTTTTACGGGCTTCTTCAAGGAGTCCTTCCGTTGCCAGGTGAAGCGGATAGAGTCGATGTCGCCATTGGTATAGCACCGAATTTGTCTGTAAAGGTGGAGAGTCATGACACCAGGGCAGTCCGCTCGAAGTGCTTCAAACCTCTCTTGCCTGGTGGGGTACGTCGAGATAATGAACTCCTCGATACCAGCTTTGGCCGCGTTGATGCGTTCAACCGTCGCCGCAATTTCGTCAGCTACACCAATCCTGGAAGGGGAGAACCAGAGTACCCCCACGGTGCGCCTGGCAGACTTCTGCGAATAGTCTGGGTTGATGTGAAGATCTCTGTAGCTGTGCGCTGCCAGCTCAAGAGCTTCGCGCCCAGTTTGTTCAGTTACGACAATCTTGTTGACGGGCTCGTTCTCCATTCCTTTTCCGGTAGGAGGGATGGCCGCAACTTTTGCGTACCGTGGCGGTAGTCGTTTGATAAGAGAGGACAGGTTCGTTAAGTCGCGGCACATGGCCGAGAATTGTTCTGATATGAAGTTTTTAGCCATGCTGCCGCCTATGTGTGGGTTTGTTCTAACAGTTCATTGGTTACATAGTAGACAGATTTAGACCATCATGCAACGAGGGGGAGGGGCAAGAATACGCCTCCGCTTCGCGTCGGCGGGTGCCCTGTTTGACTTTCGTGTGTGAGATTAGATTGAGAAAGAGAGAGAAAAAGAGAGAAAAAGAGAGAAAGAAGAAAAGCGCGGGGCAAGCCAGAAATGTGGCTGAGGGGGACTGCTGGGGTGGGGCTGGCACCCTCTATACCCCACTTTGCATGATGGTCTAACTTTGTGGTTATAGGACGACTTTTAGAGTGCCTAGATTTGCTCGATTAGGACAAATTTCGGTCCATCCACGCTGATTGGCGTAGCAGCGCGATGGCATCAGAAGGGGTAACTTTCCATGCGTTGGAAAGCTGGCGAACTGCGAAGACTGCGAGCTCCATTCGGTCGTCATCATTGATGAAATTCTGGAGCTGGTTTCCTCGCTCACTAAGGATGATCGCAACACCGGCCTTGCCGTTGTTGTAAACCGCAAAGCTCTTATTCTTCGCGTCGCCGTGATAGGAACCCTCAGCCTTGCTACGCAAACCAAAGAGAACGCTGCAAAACGCCGTCAGTTCGCCGCGAGTGAGCTGCACCGTGATCTTGCTTTTCCAGTCTGGGCTGGACCCCGATGCCCTGATCGGCGCAATCTCGATGCTGACCGTAGGATATTCACCTCTGGTTAGCGTGTGTTGCACATTCAGGCCGGTGCGTTTCGCGGGGTCCTTCTGCCAGTCTGAGAAAAATTTGAGACTTTCGCCGTAGGATTGTTCTGTCATTCCAAATTACCTTTGCTTTGAAGCTCCTGGAGCTGGACCACGAGGTCACGTTGGACTTTGGCTATCTCTGTCACCAAGTCGGCGGTGGCAATAGCGTCGGTCGCTGCTGAATGGGCTCGACCTTTCCAGCTCACACCTGCCTCGCAGGTGGCATCCGCAAGTGAGATTGTGCCGTGCCGGTTGGTTGAGCCAAAGGCATCAGCCGCCAGCTTCATCGCGCACAGACAGTTCTGCTCTTGCCACCAAGAGAGTTGGTCTCCAAATGCACTGGCTGTTTGCCTCAACATCCTACTGTCGAAACTGGAGTTAAATATCACCAGATGACGGCCCGACAAAAGCCGGGCGAGAGCTGGCGCAACTTGAGTCCACGTAGGCTCATTCGACAGCTCAGTCTCGGTGATGCCATGAACACCCATTGCCTGAGGGTCTATTTCCACGGTTGGCCGTAATCTGGTGCAGAGGAGAACCGCGCCTCTGATGTCAGTAACAGCCAGCTCGATCACCTGGTCTCTTTCACCAAGTCCGGTCGTCTCGGTATCGAGAACCAGAGGTTCCAGAGCGACCCACCTTTGTGCCATGACAGAGGCCTTTGCCAGGTTGCTACGCATTCTTGCCTTGACCGAAAGGATGGATTGCGCCCTTATTTGCTTTTGTGATGCCGGTGAACAACCCCTTCTCCGCATTGGTTGGCAATCTGCTATCCGGTACACTCCAAATTGGCCACCATACCCGTTTTTGTAGAACGAAACTGGCTCTACTCCTGGCTTAGGCTTCATCCGAAATTCGTCCCTGAGCCGTCCTTTTGAAAAGCACCTATCGGCTTTCATGGCTTCGGCTCTGGCAAGTTCGAGTTCTTCATCATTCATGCTGTTAATCCGCTATATCGAGGCGTTGGCTCGCTCTCTTCAAACGCTCATCGCCGCGTCTGTCATATTTCTGGGTAGTTGCAATGCTTGAGTGGCCCATTGCGTCCTTCACGGTCACAATATCCTCACCGTTATCCAGCATCGAGGAGGCAAAGGTGCGTCGCAGGTCATGGGGCGCAAACATCTCCAGACCGGCTTCAACTCTTCTGGTCTCCAAGATGTGGTAGATGGCCTGATCCGACATCCGCTCTCCAGTCACATCATCAAACCGCCTGATCCTCGGGAATAAAGGCCCTTCATGCGTTCCTCGAACCTCTTCAACCCACTTATCCAGTCTTTTCCATGCGCCACCAGGCACATACGCCATTCTCTCTTTGTTGCCCTTGCCAAGAACCTTGAGAGCGCGGTCCTTGTAGATCATGCTTCCCATGTCCAGCGCAACGATTTCCGAGCGGCGCAAGCCACACCCGAGGAGCACCCCGAGAATGGCCGCATCCCGAAGCCCTTTGGCGCTTGAATCACTTTCACATGTGAAAAAGAGGCTGCGAATCTCATGGCGTTCAAGTGCCCGCCCTTTAGGAAGTCGAGATCCACGTACTGAACGGACTTGCTTAATGTGCTGGAAGCTATCCGTATCAATTTGCTTCATCGTCCAGGCTTCAAGAGCCACCCCTTTGAGCGCTGACAGGTAGGTGTTGATCGTTGCCGGAGCCTTCCCTGCATCCCCCAGCATTTCCAGCACCGCCAATATGTGGTGCCGCCTCATTGAGCTCCATGCACAGTCACGAAGGTTCTGAAACCCGATCATCTTGGCGACAATGTTGAGGAATGAGCTCATGGTCTGCCTGCTTCGCTTTGACCCGAGGCTCACCAGATAGGCGACGGCGGGGTTGTCCTGGATGTTCCGGAGCGAGCTCGATGACGGCAACAGTTCACCGCGAATGCTTTGTTCTGCCGGAACATTTACTTTCGCATGTGAAACTAGCTCTTCCTTGTCATTGTTTGTGTCGTGCAAAGTTACCTCCTAAGCCCGACCGCAACGAGAAGAAAATCCCATATTTTGAGGTGAAGAGGTAGTTCCTCCTCCATATGTTGCGTTTCGTAGCTTTGCATCAGTGGTTCAAACTTGGTTGGATTGCACAGCAATTCGTAAACTGTTCGGTTGGGCTTGGTGATCGGCTTATTCGGAGTGAATCCATGTTTGTTCTGGAGGTACAGCGCTACCGCGCCACTTCTGGATTCTCCGTAATAGCAATGAACGAAGATCTGATCGATACCGCTACCAACCAATCCATCCAGGAAGGTGGACAGCTTTTCAGCCTGGGATGAGTCAATGTAAGAGGCGTAATTCATCCGGAACGCTGCCTTCATCGTGTGGATGGTGTTCTCAGAATAGCCGCCGTCATAGAAGCTATCGCGGTACAACTGCCCCCACTGTCCGAGAGCGGCAGGGGACTTGTCTGGGTCAGTTATGGAGATCATGGCCGCACCGGGAACCGGCTCCAGTCTTTCGGCCTCCGCTTGACTAATGAAAAAGACTTTTTTGCTAAGCATGTCCCATCATCCCCTTACAAGGATGTGTTGCGAGTAGCTCACGCGCCTGACTTTGCCCCTCTTGAGTATCTACAGGAGCGGTCGTATACACACCTCCATGCCGCAAGTCCACAATACTGGTCCGACAGCAAGAACCTACGTTCTGAACTTTATTGTCCGAATCCAAACCAGCAAAAGTATGGCACGGTCCAGGGAATGGTTTCCTGCAAATAGAGCAGCGCTCAAAGTTCTTATCGAGGATTCTCTTTAAAACTTTCTCAAATTTGTTTTTGTTTAACATCGAGTTCTCCACACAAAGTTACTGGCCGAGCATCCCAGCCAAGGTGGTCTGCTGGCCTTCGCTACAAGGTGCAAATCCGGCAAAAGCACCGGCATTAACCTTGAGCTCATCAAAGCGTCCATCGGTGTCCCGGTAGTACACCTTACGTTTTCCAATTCCACCTTCGAGGTTTGCGGCCAACCAGGCGATCACTGCATCAGCATCGTTCGTAACTGATGCTCCCTGATCCAGATCGATAAGTACCAGGTGGGTGTCCGTCTGGAGTGCCACTTCAAAGGTCGCTCTTACATCAAAAATCACTGGTCGCGCTCCTTGTAAAAAGTGGGCATTCAGCACCACCTATCCTATTCCAAAAACTCTACTTTTTCAAAGATACATTTTAATAAGTAGAACAACAGCAAGAGGAACTCAAATTTATTTACCGTAATTATCATAATTACGGTAATACGGTAATTTTACAGATTTGGATGGAATGGTATAAGATGTCTCGCTGGAACATACTTGCTGAAAAAACGCTTAACAACGATAGTGAAAACATCATGTACAGGTGCGAGAGATAATATGTATAAGAGCCTTGAAGATCTGATGGCGGGTATTTACGAGATGGCAGCGCCAGATGGCATCATCTGTAACGAGGTTTCCAAATTCCTTGCGGCCAACCAGGTCAAGCCGGAAGACATAAGCTCTGGGATCTGGTTTTTCCTGTGGCTGAAATCAGCTCCCAAGGATGCGAAGCCAATCCAAAAAGAAATCCCCGGATTTGGAGTTGTTCTCAACATGCCGACTTATGGCGGAACGCTCAACGAAGCAATCACAGGGTTGATCGAGAACGAGTGCCGTCAAATAGAGCTCGCTGAGGGACATCCGAGCCTTGAGGCTTGGGTTGAATCAGTATTAGCCGGTCGAGATGACGGAGAGGAAAATGAAGCTGCGGCCAATATCGTGGATCTGCTTAATGGGTGTCACGACCTACTGGATACAGCAATAATCAATTACCTTTTTAAGGTGGGAAAAATCAACGAGCAAGAGATTTTGTCGCTCATCTATTATGGAGAGCTATGTGACCACTCTCTTGTCGGTACGCCTTTTTCAACGTTACATATCCCGAGTGAAAATAACGTCCACGAACGTAACATCATCCCCATTAAAAAAGGAGCCAGTTAGGCTCCTTTTTGTTACTCAGGGTTTGCTTTGAGAAACAACTTCATTCCAAGTATGCAGCACCTTCGATAGGTGCTGATGCTTTCTGGTGAAGTCCTTATCATCCAAGAGTGCTTTAAATGGCGCGTTCAGGTCACTGCATGTGACGTTCTTGCCGATCACAGACAGGGTATCCTGGAGTGATCCACCAGCAGCATCAAGCCCCATTCTATCGACGGTCTCACTACTCACCATTGGTGAATGCCTTTGAGTTGAGCTGCTCAACGCTCAGGGCTGTATTGCATTTCTGCTCAACCGCTTGCTTGTACTGGATGGTGTACTTTGCAGTGATAGGTGACATGGTGTTCATCGCAAGTATGTATGCGTCTACCTCACTGGTCGGTAATGTCGCGGCATAGACTGACGAGCATGATGCGGCTGCGGCCATTATCAAAGTTATTACCTTCTTATTCTTCATTTCTCTGAAATCCCCCTTTAAAAGTAAGCGCCGCTCATACGTATGACCTTAACGACCTAACCCAATGATTTATTTGTGTTATTAAGCAGCTTATATACGCCACTTATTTGGTCTCGTTTAACATTTTGCCGTTGGCAATGTTGCGCTAAAAATGCCAGCGCGTTATTCATGGCTTTTGCTAAATCCGTACCACGACTCATGGCTATATCAAAGCAAAATGGTATCCACCACATATGGGCAGTTTTTGCTCCGGTAAAAAGCGACAACACCCGGTTATACTTCTTTTGTGCCGCGTTGATTAGCCAGCGTTTTAAGGTTGCTGCCAGCAAGCTACCCCAAATTAATGTCTCAACGATTGTGGCATGACCTGTATCGAATTTATTTAAATTATTCATCGACTTCCACTCTTTGAATAATAATTCTATTTGCCAGCGAACACGATAAAAATCACCCACAACAGCTGGAGGAAACTGCTCACGGTCAAGGTTAGTGCAGACCAATACATGACGTTTTTTGTGATCTAATGCTGCAAATGCAACGCAACGATAAACCGGGCCATTCGGCCACTGCACATCTAAATCCAATACACCTGCATTGGGTAATTCTTTTAACCATGTTTTCAGCGGCTTCATCTGCTGAGTCTTAGTACAAACCGCCATTGGATTAACACGGTTACACATCCGCATAATAAAATACGCGCAGGCTTCTTGAAGCTGTTGTATATAAGCTTTTGAAAAATAACCTGCATCTGCCATAAATAAGCAGCCTGATAAAGAGGCGGGTGAAGGCAAATAGTCCCGCTCGGGTGCCGTGTCCTCAGTCAGACTAACACCGTCAGGTTGCCCCTTAAACACGTCATAAGTGACATGTAACTCAACCGCTGCCGGACTATTTTCATTAAAACGTCCTGGAAAATAGAACATTAAGTCGTCATGTACAGCGAAACTGGTGCCATCTTGTAAAATAATGCGCTTGAACATGTCCTGATATTTATTCCTGATAGCAAACATATCAGGGAGATGCAGAGCCAGCGCCTTTTCAAACACTTCACGCATAAATTCAGGAGCAGCCATTTTAACCAACTGTTTATGAAAGGGTTTAAGCTTTATGTCCGTTGAGTGCATATGGTTAAATTGCCGGTGCACATCGGCAATCGAATTCGTTGTTCCTGCACCCAGCGCACTGACCAGCGCCATGCAAAACTTCTGTGGCGTCACCTGCCGCCGCCGCTTCATAAAGCCTGATTGCTTGCCAAGCGCATCAAGCTCTGCTGCTGAAAAAAATCGTTCAAAAGCGCTCGAAAATCGGGTATCTTGTTGTTGCTTCATTCGTTTTTCCTGCAAAGGTGATCTTTTTTTTCTGGTAAATCAATTAGATCACGAATGAAGCACCTCTTCAACTCCTAAAGATCATACCTATGAAGCGCCGCTAAATCGACCTACTTGCCTTCGTTGTATTGCGCCACTTTTTTTGCAATGGGCTCCAGCGGGACGTTCCAGGGTAGCAGGGCTTCGAGTTTTTCCAGGCTATCGGCCTCGCCGATCTGCGCCAGCACATAGTTGATATACGCTGATGGCTCCAGGTCATTGGCTTTGGCTGTCTCCAGCAACGAGTAGCAGGTCGCGCTGGCCTTGGCGCCTTGCGCGCTGTCGGCGAACAACCAGGCCTTGCGCCCCACGGCGAACGGGCGGATTGCGTTCTCCGCCAGGATATTGCTGATGTGCAGATCTCCCCGCACGCAGTAACCCACCAGATGGGGCCATTGCCCCAGCGTGTATTCCATCGCCTGTCGAGTCAGCGAGCCTTTCATCACCTTGCCAACGTTATTGTCCAGCCAGGTTTTGAGCTCCGCCAACAGGGGCATGCTACGTGTCTGCCGTGCCTGATAACGCTCGGCATCACTGCGCTCCTTCTGCTCCCGCTCGATGGCATAGAGTTTACCTATGTACCCCAATGCTACATCGGCCAGGCCAGTACTGGCTTTGCTCTTGCCTTTGTCTTTACCCTTAGGTGCGGCTCGGGTCGCTTCGATGAATTTGCGCCGAGCGTGATCCCAGCAGCCAATCCGTGTCAGGCCGCTCTCTTTGCACACCTGGCTATAGCCGGAATAACCATCGGCCTGCAGTATGCCGCTAAAGCCGTCCAGCAGGCGCACGGGTACGCTTCCGGCGCGCGACGGATCATATTCAAATAGCACAGAGGGGCGGCCCGGCGGACCACCGCGGGTCACCCACATCCATTTGTCCGATTGCGCAGTTTTGCCCTCTTCTTTGAGCACCTGGATCCGCGTCTCGTCGGCTTGCAGGTACGTCGCGTGGTTCTGCTCCTCGCGCAGCAGGTTCATCAATGGCTGGAACACCTCATCCAGCCGGATGATCCAGTGGGCCATGCTGGTGCGGCTCACCTCCTGCCCCAGGCGCTTGAACATCTGCTCCAGACGGTACAGTGGCAGGCCATCGGCATACTTAGAGGTAATGATGTAGCCCAGCAATGACGGCGTGGCGATACATTTGCCCAGCGGGTGTACGGGGCGGTTGGCCGCGAGGATCACCTCTTCGCCATCACGCTCGAACACCGCCTTCTCTTGCCAGATCTCCAGCACCTTGAGTTGAGCCGGAATGAACTGCAACTCCTCTTTGACCTTGGTAAAGAACACCTTGCTGGCCCCGGCTTTCTGCTCATCGCTGAGGGTGAGTTCGATGCGCTCGCGCAGCAGTGAGGCGGAGAAGCCACGTTGACGCGGCTTGGCCTTTGCTTCGGCAGTTTGCGGCAGGTCATCGGGTAACTGGGCCAGCAGGGCGTCCATGTCCGCTTCCAGCTCTGCCTCATCAAAGAGCTGGAGCTGATGAAGTTTCTCGCTGCTGGCGGCAAAGCGCTGGATCCTGCGCAGACGCAGCAGCTCTTCGAGTAACAGGATATGGGCGTCACGCCGCTGGATAGCCTCTTCTTTGGATTGAAGAGCTTCGTCTTTGGATTGAAGAGCTTCGTCTTTTAACGCCAACTGTTGCTGAAAACCCGCAATAACCGCCAACAACTCAGCGGCGCTAAGGCCACTGAGATCAGGTGATGGGGTGAGGTTTTTCAGCGTCATTTTCATGAGGAAATTATAACAAAAACAAGGCGGTAAAGCACGAGGTTGGCGGTATTAAAGCGTCTCATAATGCAGTGTTTTATGGCCCTGCATCAAGGAGATATCGTAGCCATCGAGCAACCAGTTTATCTGCTCGGAAGAGAGGGAGAGTAGCTCATCGGCAGACGATGGCCACTTGAATTTCTCCTCGGCCAGCGCCTTGTAATAGAGCACAAAGCCGTTGTCCTCCCACATCAGACACTTGATCTTGTTGCGGCGGCGATTGGTAAAGGCATAGAGGGCACCGGTGAACGGGTTGTGCCCCAGTTGCTGCTCGACCAGCGCCGCCAGGCCATGGGCCTGTTTACGAAAATCGATAGGCGCCCGATAGAGGTAGATCTGCGGCATGGTCAGTGCCGGACGCAAGTAACGAGGGCGCATTACAACTGCCTCATGATAGCGCCGAGCAAATCGATATTGCCCAGATGTAACCCGGAGAGGGTAATACCGTTGGGTAAGGTGAGCGTCAAGCCGACTTCGTTCGTGACAGGAGCAGGCATGGCTACTCTGACAAAGCCAGGAAGAGAGTCCGAGGCCGCAGGCTGTTCGAGCTTTTTGCGCCAGTAAGCAAACTGGTGATAGACCAGTGCCTGGCTTTTGCAAAAGGCGTGGCCGGAGAGGCCGGAGTCAAGCCAGGCGGTGATCTGCTGTCGCCAAAAATCAGCACGTTCTTGAGTGGTCATAGTGAAAATCCAGCGAAGAGGTAATGGATTTCAAGTGTGACGAGCTGATTTTGGGAAAAAAAGATGCCGATTCAAGGGCGCTTACCTTTAAAATATGGAGCTACAACTCATTTGTACCAATCATAATACTATTGATTTCCAAAAGTATCTCTCTCTACTGACTCTATGATGGCTCGCCTTCCAAACACTTGGCCGCTGGCGGCGGCTGGGCCAACGCCAGAGCCTGATCCACACTATCATCCGCCTGAAAAAAATCTCATTACCTCTGACGGATAAAGAAACAGATTTCCCCCTTTGGCAAAAAACAGATACCAAACAGAAAAAGCCACAGAAAAAACACCTGCAACACACACTTCAAATCTATTTCTTGCAGAGAAATACTTGTAGTGCTTTTTTTCGTATCTCGGGGCTCTCATTTTGACTAGATTTTTCAATGTCAACCAAAGAAAGATAACCCCAGTAGGAAGGATAACTATCACAACCCCAAAGAAATAAATTGTGTATATAATAAAATCAAACCAGTTATTGATTTCCATAAGCCGTCCCCAATGCTGCGCCAATAGCAGAACCATGTGAGCCGTATTTAATCCCTGGATTCCTCATTAGCTCTCTTTAACTTTAATATTTTCCTTAGATTTAAGTATCCATAGATTCCTGAGAACACTCCATACCCCCCCCAAACACCAACGGACAGATATAAGGCGAATTTGCTTAGAGGCCCATTCACATAATTTAATAAAGCGAACACTGCAATTCCTATAAAGGCTCCAGCTAACGGAAATCCAAGCAGATATACTGCTCTATATTTTAAACCGGTTTTTTTCATCTTATTATTTATCTATATGTTTTGAAATCTTATCTACAATGGATGTAGTATCCATATTCATTATCCTCCCTGCTTTTTCAATCAGAAACTCAGCTTCATTTGTTATGTTCTTTGACTCTTCATTAATAATGTCAATGATAGTTTCTAGTGCGATTCCATACTCACCCACATCAATAAATTCTTGCACTTCTATACTTTCAGATTCAGAAAACGAATCAGACAGCACCATAAGCAAAAGATCTAGCGTGGATTCAATTTCTCTATATTCATTTTTCATTTTGGATTCCTTGGTACGTTTGTTGGAAAACCTGAAACAATATCACCATTAGATTCTTGTATTACACGAACATTAATACCTTCTTTAACTGCCTCTGCAATAGTCCTACCACCGCGCCCAGCCTTTCGAGAAACATTTGGATCGGTAGCTATATCGGAAATGACGTGCATAATTTTTTCATCAGACCAACTTTGAGGAAACTCACTTTTTCCAGGCTTGCCTGTTCCTGCTCGATGCCCTCCACCAGTGGCGTCACCATCAAGAATATGCTTACGTCTCTGGGAACTGGCTAGGTCTACAAAATCATCAGCCGTATTTTTAAAAGCGCGTTCCGCAACATTCCCTAGCGCCTTATAGTTGCCAGGCAGGATAATCCCAGCAGCAAAAAGCCCCCCGGAAATCCACTTTTCTCTTGAGGTCGCACAATCACTGGTGATGGTCTTGAAGGTGTCATAGGCGTCCCAAGCGCTCAAGGCAAAGTCTATGGCAACATAAGCCCCCAGAAGAAGCGGCACAAACTCCCCTGTTGGATCTGCATTGCCTATCGGGTTGCTCAGCGCATAGGCATAGGTGTTAATCCCACCAGCCAGCCCAATCGGGTCACTGGTGATGTAACGCCCGGTATTCGGGTCGTAGTAACGCCGCCAGTTGTAGTGGAGCCCGGTCTCCGCGTCGTAATACTGTCCTGGGAACCGCAAATTGAAGGTCGGCCCCTGAGTGGTGATGCTGGCCTTACCGAACGGGCTGTAGCTCGCCTTCCAAACCACTTGGCCGCTGGCGTCGGTTAGCGCCTTCGGGGTGCCCAGATGATCGACGTGGACTTGATAGGTCTGTCCTGACTGAGCAAAGCTCAAGGGGGTGCCATCGAGCCAGATATACTCCGCCAGCACGTCTCCAGTGGCTGCGTCCAGCTCCTCGATGAGGTTTCCTGCCAAGCCGTAAATCAGTAGGCGGGTCTGGCCGTTTAGGGTCTTAGTTACACGCTGATCCAGATGGTTGTAGGTGTAAGCTGCTGTCACTCCAGCGACCGTTGCGGCCACCAGCCGGTTCTGGCTGTCATAGGTGAAGGTATCCGCCCCCTGCTTCGTCAGGTTGCCATTGGCGTCATAGCTTCTGGAGGTTTGCCCAGTCTTCACCAGCCAGTTGGGCACTGTTGCAAAGTTAGCGATGAGGCAGCCTTTTGTCTTATTCAAAGGCCTTACATTTCAAAAACTCTGCTTACCAGGCGCATTTCGCCCAGGGGATCACCATAATAAAATGCTGAGGCCTGGCCTTTGCGTAGTGCACGCATCACCTCAATACCTTTGATGGTGGCGTAAGCCGTCTTCATGGATTTAAATCCCAGCGTGGCGTTGATTATCCGTTTCAGTTTGCCATGATCGCATTCAATCACGTTGTTCCGGTACTTAATCTGTCGGTGTTCAACGTCAGACGGGCACCGGCCTTCGCGTTTGAGCAGAGCAAGCGCGCGACCATAGGCGGGCGCTTTATCCGTGTTGATGAATCGCGGGATCTGCCACTTCTTCACGTTGTTGAGGATTTTACCCAGAAACCGGTATGCAGCTTTGCTGTTACGACGGGAGGAGAGATAAAAATCGACAGTGCGGCCCCGGCTGTCGACGGCCCGGTACAGATACGCCCAGCGGCCATTGACCTTCACGTAGGTTTCATCCATGTGCCACGGGCAAAGATCGGAAGGGTTACGCCAGTACCAGCGCAGCCGTTTTTCCATTTCAGGCGCATAACGCTGAACCCAGCGGTAAATCGTGGAGTGATCGACATTCACTCCGCGTTCAGCCAGCATCTCCTGCAGCTCACGGTAACTGATGCCGTATTTGCAGTACCAGCGTACGGCCCACAGAATGATGTCACGCTGAAAATGCCGGCCTTTGAATGGGTTCATGTGCAGCTCCATCAGCAAAAGGGGATGATAAGTTTATCACCACCGACTATTTGCAACAGTGCCGTGTACATCGAAATACGGCTTATCAGGCGTTAAAAGATGCTTGCGATGACTTGTTTGCAAGACAATTCAGTTATCAGAGTCTTAGTGAAAAAGGTAACACTATTAATCACAAATCAAGATGGGTGAGCGAGGTGGCTTATATTGATAATGAAGCTGTCGTTAGACTTATTTTTGCCCCTGCTATTGTGCCTTTAATTACTAGGTTAGAAGAACAATTTACAAAGTATGAAATACAACAAATAAGTAATTTAACAAGTGCTTATGCTGTTCGTTTATATGAAATATTGATTGCATGGCGTAGTACTGGAAAAACGCCTCTCATAACTATGTATGATTTTAGACAAAAAATAGGTGTACTCGAGACTGAATACAAACGAATGTATGATTTTAAAAAATATGTTTTAGACATTGCATTAAAACAAGTAAATGAACATACCGATATTATTGTCAAAGTTGAACAGCATAAAACAGGTAGATCTATTACTGGTTTTTCATTTAGCTTTAAACAGAAAAAATCAGCCACGCATTCAGTCGAATCTAAAAGAGATCCGAATACATTAGACCTCTTTTCAAAAATAACAGATAAACAACGCCATCTATTCGCCAACAAGCTCTCAGAGCTTCCTGAGATGAGTAAATATTCACAAGGCACAGAAAGCTATCAGCAGTTTGCTGTACGTATAGCTGCCATGCTGCAAGATGCAGAGAAATTTAAGGAATTACTTCCTTTACTCAGAAAATTAGGATTTCAATGACATTGTTAATTGAAATTGTTAAGTTAACAGTCAGGTATTAACACAAGTTGAAAACTGGTTTACATAATGAAAAAACTGTCAGTTTCAGAGTTAGCTAAGCTTTATGGATATTCAAGACAAGCCATATATGCACATATAAACAAAGGAAATTTATCTAAAGGATCTGATGGATTAATTGACTTTTCAGAGGCCCTAAGAGTTTTTGGGGAACCACAAAAAAAAGAGGATACAGTCAATCAAAGTCAATCAATTAACAGTCAAAACTTGACAGAAGTTGACTTACTAAAACGTCAAGTTGACATACTGGAAAAACAATTAAATCAGGCAATACAGAGAGAAAATCAATCTTTAGAACGTGAATCGTTTTATCAAGAACAGATTGAAGCTATGCAGCGCTTACTAGAAGCACCAAAAGCCAATATGACTACCTTTACCGATCAGAGCTTTAAACAGGATATAGCAACGGATCCTCGGTCGGAACTAGCAACGAACTATGACGAATTGACTACTCCTCAGCAAGACAATAAGCGTATTCCTATCCCGGAGCATGTTGAACCAGAACAGAAGAAGAGAGGCTTCCTAAGCCGCTTTTTCCTTCCATATGGTTAGCCAAGACTCCAGTTTTTTGAAGAGCCAATTTCAGTGCAAGCACTTGAAATAATGACTCCTCAAAAAACCGGATGATGTTTATTAAAACTGAATAAAACCGTGGAACATCGCTCAATTAGTGATCGTGGAACATGAATAATCAATAAAAAGCCGTTCTGGTGCCCTATACTCCAGAACGGCTTACGTTAATATAATGATATTTAAAGAGAAATATCAAGCATTTCGTATAAGAAATTTTATGTTAAATGATTGTTAGAAATGCCCCTTGATCGAGGCATTTTCTATAAAGTGTATGGAGATGGTATTCACCTGACAGTTGCCCACAAAAGGGAGTGGTCATACGGCTTCAAACCGGATAACAAAACGGTACCCCTACCGTGTTATCCGGAGTCACCGTATGACCACCAACGAGAAAGTAGCACGTCGCAAACTCAGCCTGCTAGAGCTCGCCAAAGAGCTCAATAACGTCAGCAAAGCCTGCAAGCTCATCGGCTACAGCCGTCAGCAGTTCTACGAAATTCGCCGTAACTATCAGACCTATGGCGCCGAGGGCTTGCTCGACAAACTACCCGGCTGTAAAGGGGCGCATCCCAACCGGGTCGCTCCCGAGATTGAACAGGCTATCCTCGATTACTCTCTCACCAGACCAACCCATGGCCCGCTGCGGGTCGCGCAAGAACTGGCTCTGCAAGGCATCAACGTCAGTGCGGGCGGTGTGCGTGGCGTGTGGCAACGTCACGACTTGCTCTCCAAGCATGACCGCTTGTTGCGCCTCGAGAAAACCCACAGGGAACAGACGATTGAGCTCAATGACGAGCAGATCCGCCTGCTCGAGCGCTTCAGCCCCGAGTTTCGCGAACGCCAAATTGAGGTTCACTACACCGGGGAACTGGTGGCGGTCGACACCTTCTTCGTCGGCGCACTCAAGGGGGTGGGCAAGGTGTATCTGCAAACCGTACTGGACTGCTACAGCCGCCACGCCTGGGGACGGCTCTACACCAGCAAGCTGCCGGTGACCTCGGTCCATGTGCTCAACGAAACGGTCCTGCCGTTCTTCGAGGCTCACGAGGCGCGGGTCTATACCATCCTGTCAGATAACGGGCGCGAGTTCTGCGGGCGCCCTGACCATCACCCCTACGAGCTGTTCCTGCAACTGGAGGGGATTGAGCACCGGACCACCAAGGTACGCAGGCCGCAGAGCAACGGCTTTATCGAGCGGCTACATCGCACCCTGCTGGATGAACACTTCCGTATCAAGGGGAGGACAACCTGGTATGAGTCGGTAGAGCAGATGCAGACAGACCTGGACAGCTATCTGGATCACTACAACACCCAGCGGCCACATCAAGGCAGGATGATGGAAGGACAGACTCCCTACAGCATGTTCAAAAAGGGTCTGAAATTGATACCGAAGGAAGTGCGCACTAAAGTAGCGTAAACAAGACACCGGTTTGAGGCCGGTGTCAGGTGATAACTAGATCTGTACATATAAAGAATACTAAAAACTAATTAAAGCCAACCAAGTTTCAAAACAAGGCAGTTCTCAGCAATCATATTTTTAAATTATATAACTCCCAACTGAGCTTTTGCTCCAACGATAAGGCTTTCATTTTGAGTTTCTAAGGCAAATAAACCATACATCAAAGGAGAGGCCGCTGCTCTTTCTAAAGTCTGTTCATATAGTTTATTCCAAACTTTACCCCCTAGTTTTTCATACTCGATGATTAGAGTTTTGAGGCTTTCTTCTCCAAACAAAGTTACATGCCCAGCAAAATCAATCGCTGGGTCATCTATATGGGCTGTTGACCAATCAATAACGCCTGAAACAGCTCCATCCTTTGAAGCTAGTACATGCCCAGCATATAAATCGCCATGTATAAATTGGGTGAAATCTGCCCATAGAACATCATTATCCAACCATTTTCTGTAGCGGGTTTCCAATTGCTCACTTATACCAATTTCAGATTTTACTAACTGCAAATTGTTTGCTATTTCAGGTCTTAAATCTGAAGGTTTCATAATTTTCAAATCATTTTCCCGAACTTCTTTTTCAGGAATACTATGGATTTCAAATAAGGTTTTTGCCAAAGATGTTATGTATTTCGGGCTATCTTTGTCCATATTCCAAATTATTTCATAGGTTTCAGCATCCAAATTTAAAACAGGATTATCTTTAAGTATGGGATAAGCCACTAATTCTGTAGATGAAATTCTCCAATCAGGAACCTCTACAGAAAGATGTTTTTTTACCAATTCTAAAATGCGTTTTTCTTTCTTGATTTGTTCCCTCATGCCATCACGACGAGGAATACGCAGCAACCATTGTTGCCCCTTTGTATCAAGAGCAAAAACGACCTTAAAATCAATGCCCATTTCATTGAAATTCATTTTGTCCGTAAGCAACAAGCCGTGTGCTTCAGCAAGTGATTGAATATCTTGAATTGTCATTTTTAATTTCCTTTAAAGAGTTCAATAATTAATGTTCGGATTAGATTGGCTATCATTAACAATCTCTCTCAAAAGTCTTGATGATTTTGTGGTCTTTGATCTCGTAGATAATGTCAGCAATATTATCGACCAATTGCTTGTCATGAGATACGAAGATAATAGTTCCTGCATAGGACTTCATCATTGTTTCTAATGCGGCAATACTTTTTAGGTCAAGATAGTTTCCTGGTTCATCCATAAGCAAAATATTATATTTTCCTAAAAGCATTTTGGATAAAAGCAGTTTGATGATTTCACCTCCCGATAAGTCGGATAAGTTTTTTTGAATATCATTCGCTCCGATCCCCATTGAAGCCAATACTGCACGAATTTCCGCAACTGTGTACTCGCACTCTTCCTGCATAAAGGAGAGCACAGATTTATGCGTGTTAAATTTATATCCTGTTTGTGTAAAGTAGCCAATTTCAGCTTTTGGAGATATGGTTAATCCATCAGCACGTTCTGATATCATTTTTAACAAGGACGTTTTCCCTGTTCCATTCGATCCAGTTATAGCGACTTTAGCGCCAAGCGGTATTATAAAGTTAGCGTCATCAAAGATAGTACGGCTACCAAATTTTAAGCTCAGACCATCTGCCGTAATCGGGAACTTATTGTGCAGTTCTAGGGCTGAACTTTGACGAAAACGAATAGAACGCAAATGCTCTGGTGCTTGAATATCTTCTAATGCAGCCAAACGCTTTTCCATACTCTTAGCTGCCTGATACAGTTTTCTTTGCTTGGTGCCAGTCATTTTTGCATGCCCAAGTCGTCCAGCACTTTCGGTAGAGTTTTTGGATTTTTCTCCTTTTTTCTTATTGTCTAATCGATTAGCTTGCTGGCGTTTTTCTTGCACAGCAGATTCTAATCGCTCCCGTTCCTTCATCATCAGCTCATATTCTACGGCTTGGTGTTGTCGCTCTTCTTCTTTTTGACGCAAGTAATCCGAGTAACCACCCCAATATTCCGTAATTTTACCGTCTTTTAACTCCCATATCTTGTCTACAACCATATCAAGAAAATATCGGTCATGACTGATAACAAGTAATGCTCCATCAAATGCTTTAAGTTGACCAATAAGTAGATCTATTCCATTGAGATCAAGGTGGCTGGTTGGTTCATCCGCTAGAATGCCATGTACTTGTTGGGAAAATGCGGCAGCAATTTTTGCACGAGTTTCCTCTCCGCCACTCATTGTGTCGTTTTGTACATTGGAAACACCAAGGCGAGATAACATTGCCCGGTCTTCGACCGTTTCTATTTCGATTCCGCCCAGTTGGCTGATATGTGCAAAATCACCAAAACGCTGTAATGTCGCTTCGGCTAAAACAATTTCGCCATTAAGTACTTTGAGTAAACTACTCTTTCCTGCTCCGTTATCACCCACAAGACCAATACGGTCATAAGAGTGAATTTCCAATTCATCAATATCCAAAACATCACGCCCAGCATAATCCAAGCGTATGTTTCTCGCTTTAATAATTAAACTCATTTTTATTTACTCCTGTTTAGCTCTTGAAATTTTTTATGCAGCAAACAGGATTTAGGTGAAAACAAAAGCTAGCATCACAGTGTCCTCCCAAAAAAAAAGCTATTCATCCACAGGGTGGACAAATAGCTAGTCAATTAAGTTATAACTGGAAACTATGCACTAAAAGCATACTTATAAATTAAGCATACTTTTACTTTATATATCCGCATATATTCTTAAAGACACAACAAAAGCCCACCATTATAAAATAGTGTCACTATGCAAATAGTTGTGTCTTAACGAATGCGGATAGAATGCATAAACTTACCTAAAAAATAAAATTCAGTTTTATGATAACTTTACTGTTAAAAGAAGTCTAGACAACCTGAGGGATCCCCACAAAATTTCCATTCATACAATCAGCTATCAGCCTGTTTGATTACTGCCCAGTCCCACTGAACCACCCACTGTAGTATTTGTTTAAGTCCCTGCTGATAATATTGCCTGCGTATTCGCTGTTTGGGTTCTTTGCAAAGTAATATCCCAAGGAAATTCAGGGCCAATACCCGCCTATTTTTAACGGTGTTAGCTTGATAACGCAGGTGCAAACCCGCTTTCTCCGCTGCGCTACCTAGCAGGTAATGAAACCAATTAACCAATGCGGCCAGTAGTAGCAGTATCTCTAAGCGAGATTTCTTCTTGGTACCATGCAAATCGCTACCCAGGCCATAGCGGTGACTTTTCTGATCACGGAAGCTTTCTTCAATTTGCATTCGGCTACTGTAGCACTTAGCAATTTTATCCGCATACCCATGGCAGTCAGCTAAGGATGACACCAACAACCATGGTTCCTTATACGTCTTATTTTTATCGCGTTTCAATAGCTTATAACCTTTGCCAACCAGGACGGCCTGCGTTTCATAGTGTTGTGTTTGGGCAAGCATGATTTTTCCTACACTTTTTGGATCCTTCTTCGCTTGCCGATAAAGCTGATTAACACTGATAAACTTGTCCTGCTCTGCCAATTTAAGCTTCACATTGCCTCGAACTCTAGCTACATAATGCCATCCCAGCTTACGCACTTGTTTCAGCCATGGAACTTTAAACCCCGCGTCAGTGACAATTACGGGCTTACAGTCCTTGGGTAGCATGGCTTTAAGCTGCTTTAAAAACGCCCCGTGTAGGTGTGGGCAGGTATAATCTTCTGCGGCGGCAATCTTCTGTAGCAGAGTCAACGCTCTACCGTCAGCGGCAATGCTGGCACGCAGGATAAAGTGTCGCTTGGCAGTATCGGCATTGCTCCAGTCAACCAAAATCATCGGCTTAGTTTTATGGCCAACAATAGAAGCCGTCAGCGCAGCATAAATCAATGGCAGCTCTCGTTGCAGGTTAGGATTATTGAGTAGACGATCTGCCCGTTTGATACTGACCTTATCTGAAGAGCCAGGCATCGCCCGGCCAATCGCAGTAACGGTGCAACACGCATCCTTTGCCAGGGCGGTTACCGCATCTAGCAAAACCGAAAATCGGGCTTTATGCATTGATTTTGGCGTGACAAAGGTGAGGAAATCAGCGAGCATAGCTTTTACATTCATGGTGAGCATCCGCGGTGTGGGAGTTTTGGCGAATGATCAGATCAGGAACCGCCATGAATGTTCCCCAATCAACTAACATTTTATTTTAACTACAGAATTTCTGGGGATACCTCAGGTGGTTTGCAACTCTTTGGTTTAATTGGTTTGATTTATGGGCCAATTATTTTTGCGTTAACCATGGTGCTGTTACGGCTTTATACTATTGAGTTTAAAGATTTTCTGGAACGCCAAGACAATAGCTAACAATAAGATTGTTGTACTTTAGCGCTTCGCCCTGCCCATATCGGTATACAGTGCATTTACGGGAGAAAAAACGGCTCAAACAGGAAAAAATGAAATGACTGAGTCAGCCGAGAAGAATTTCCCCGCTTATTCGCACCTTCCCTAGATTGCTTTTGAGCCATGCATGCATTTGTTTTTAACCTTCTAAACTGTAGTTGAAACCTATCTTTTCCTCAAAATATCCTCTATGTTGTCCAAGGAAAAGATAATCCAAAACTTTGGAAAAACATAGTAAGTGTTTCAGAATTGCACTTGATAAACGAAACTTCATTACTTAATAATAACTATACAGCATCTATCCGTTATAGAAGTCAGGATACACCAGTAAAAGTAACCCAGAATGAAAATGGATATATATTTGAATTTTCTGCACCACAATGGGCTCCAGCCGTTGGACAGAGTTTAGTACTTTTCCAAGAAAATGAGTGCCTTGGAGGCGGAGTTATTTCTGAAATCCACTAGTAATATATACTAACTCATTCCCTATAACCTTCGAATCAAGGATTTTTATCCAACCTTTTGTAAAAGATTCAAACCATAGCTGGTAATTCTCTTCCATTCCCTTCTCCTTTCCAGATAAAGACTTTATTGGAAAAGATATTACAAAGTTTTGAGTATGAAAAAGCTGTAGGAAATCCAAGATATTTACATCTTGCTGTTTTAGCACAGGAAGCATCTTTAAAAGGAATACTACATCATAAGTACCTTTGTAGACATCACTCTCTTTATTCAAAAACCTATACTTTATCGTCGTCTTTAACTTCCCAATAATGCTACTCAAAAAAGCTATCTCAGCTCTATCAATATCGTATGCATGATATATTATTTTTTCATTTTCATTCCATTGGTATAAAGCTAATGGATTGAAGCCACAACCAAAATCTAAAATAGATGAGACATGTTTGATATTTCCAAATACATAAGTGTAAAAGTCATTTAATGTTGCGACTCTTTCATTCGTCGAAGAATGAATCTTTAGTAAATCTTCTATTGATAACTGCCCCTGATTGTACTTTTTTAATAATTTATCCCAATTAGGATAGGCAGAATAGTAAGACCCCCATATTTGATGCAATTTCTTTTTAGAATAATTCTCAACTTCCTTTAATTTATATTTCTTCTCAGAAATGGAAACAACCTTTTCAACAATATCTGAATCAAGGTTTTCGTACTTTTTTGATTCAAGTATCTTCTTAACAACATCATTCTTATCCATTTGAAAGAACCTACAAGTTAAGTATTTGATAGGAACTGTCATTTCGGGTTTTTTGCGGTTTCGGGTCAAAATTCGGTTTTTCCCCCGAACTACGACTGTTTTCGCACCCCGAACAACTAATCCAATCAGAATTTTCCGGCAACGCCGACTCTAAGAAGTGTAATTCCAGTCCATTTCTGCCGTCAACCCCTGATTCGCGTTAATGCGACAAAGCTCAAACACATAACTCCCCCACGAAGCCATATAAACTCCGATTTCGAGGTGTTATCGGCGTTGTTGACCAAATCCGTCGCTGGATGGCCGTTCCCCAACCCGTTGATACCACTCAATTCACTGGCTGGCGAACAGGCATACCAAGCCCTATCAGCTTGTTCATCACCTTCACGCCAGCCAGGATTTCGCCCACCTGGGCGTTGTAGTTCCGCAGGCTCAGCGTTGGCCCGATGAGTTGCTTGAACCGGTACATGGCGGTCTCGGCTATCGAGCGCTGGTGATAGCCGGAGTCTTTCTTCCATTGCTTCAGTTCACCGGCCTTGAGCGCCGTCACCGCCTCGTTGCGGGGATGGCCTTCCTCCCACGGTGCCGCATTTTTTCTCGGCGGTATGGTGGCTTTCGCCCCCTTTTTCTTCAGTAGCGCATGACAGGCCTTGGTGTCATACGCACCATCGGCGCTGACCTGTTTTATCTTGCGTCGTAAGGGGTTGAGCAACGTCGGTAACACCTCGTTATCCGCCACCGTCTCCAGGCTGACTTCGGCAGCGATGACCGCATGGGTTGTGGCATCCACCGCCAAGTGGAGCTTGCGCCACACTCGTCGCTTCTCCTTGCCGTGTTTGCGAATTTTCCATTCGCCTTCGCCATAGACCTTGAGGCCGGTGGCATCAATGACCAAGTGAGCCACCGGGCCTTGGCTGGGGAGGCGGTACTTGATGTCGACGGTCTTGGCGCGCTTGCTGATACAGCTATAGTCCGGCGACTGCAAAGGCACCGCCATCAGTTGGAACAACGAGTTAATGAAGCCTTCTAGCGCCCGCAGCGGCAACTTGAACAAGCCTTTTAGCATCAGGGCCGTCTCAATGGCGGTGTCACTGTAGTGGAAACCTCTCCCTCGGCGGCCATGGTGGACCAGGCAATGCCACTGCTTAATGGCTTGTTCGTCCATCCAGGGGTATAGGGGAAGTATAAACCACCTTTTTGCTCCTCATCCGAAGTATCTTACCTGAAATTCCCTCACTCGTTTACCGCTCAAGCCCCAATTTTAACTGCCGGTCCAGCCTAAACCGCTCTAATAAGGTTCGATTTGGCGGTAAAATCTCTAGCCTGATAGCTCGAGAGATACAAACTGCCCCACCGCCCCGTTTAAAAGTTGGCAGTGTTGAGCAGTGTTGGATTTGGGGTCGTCAGTCAAAGAGACGACTCTGTGATGGATCGAACAGGCTGGGAGTCAGTGGCGGCGCTCGTTCTGGTGGCAGCTCACGCTGCTTGGCGGCATTCGCCTTGGCTGTTTTCTGTTTCAGATGCTTGAGAATCTGCTCAATGACCTTCGGATCTTCGATGCTGGCAATCACTTTGACGTGACCGCCGCAGTGTTCGCAGACTTCAATATCAATATTGAAGACTCGCTTGAGGCGTTGCATCCAGGTCATGGCGCGGTGGCGCTCTGCAGGACTCTTGTCACGCCAGTTAGTATCGAGACCTTCCGATTTGTCGGGCTTCTTGCCCCGCTTGGCGGGTGTTACTTGAACTCGGTGTTTGCTGTTCGGTGCAAAGACGCCGTGGAAGCGTGTGAGGTTGACTCGCGGCTTAGGTACCAACGCAGCGAGTTTGGCGATGAAGTCCAGCGGCTCGAAGATCACATGGGTGGTGCCATTGCGGTACGGAGTTTTGAGCTCGTAACGCACCTGCCCATTGGCGGTTAATGCCAGACGTTTTTCTGAAACCGCTGGCCGACTAATGTAGCGACACAAGCGCTCAAGCTTATCCCGCTGATGCGCTTCGGCCATCACACCGGCGTGTAGCGAGAAACCAGCATGGTTGGCTACTCGACTGCTTGAGTCGGCTTTATCCTCACGCCCTGGCAAGGTTTGCAGGGTGAAGACTTTGCGCCCTTGCTGGGGGCCGACGGCAATGCGATACGTAACCGAAGCACCATGTAATTGAGTCAGCGTATCGTCTTCGCCCTCTTCCAGTGTCAACCACGTATTCTCGGCATCACGCTCCAAAATCCCACGCTTTTCCATGCAGCGAGCGATGCGATGGCTGAGGGTGTGAGCGAGCGTATTCAGCTCATCGTAAGTGGGTGCCTTGACACGATGGAAGCGTTGCTTGCCATAGTCATCTTCGGCATAGACACCATCGAGAAACAGCATGTGGTAGTGGACATTGAGATTTAGCGCGGAGCCAAAGCGTTGGATAAGAGTCACTGAGCCAGTTTGTGCAGAGGCTTTGGTGTAACCGGCTTTTTTGATCAGATGAGTTGAGAGTGTACGATAGACGATACTCAAGACCTGGCCCATCAGCTGGGGATGGCGAGCCAGCAAAAAGCGTAGCTGGAAAGGAAAGCTGAGCACCCACTGGCGAATGGGCTCCTTGGGGAAGACTTCGTCTATCAGCAGCGCCGCACTCTCGGCCATCCGGCGGGCACCGCAGCTAGGGCAAAAGCCGCGTCGTTTACAGCTGAAGGCGACCAGACGCTCGTGATGACAATCCTCGCAGCGAACCCGCATGAAACCATACTCCAGACGGCCACATTGGAGGAGGTCGTTGAATTCTTGTTGGATGTAGCGAGGCAGGTGTTGACCTTGGGCTTCGAGTGAGGCTTTGAAGGCTGGGTAGTGCTGCTCAACCAGCTGGTAGAGCAGCGTCTGGTCGGGTTGGTGGCGTTCGTAACCGTTTGTTTGAGTGGGCGATTGACTCGCCGTGGCGTTCCTTGCCAGCGACATGGGTATCCTCCGCTGATACTGTGGTTATGTACAGTATCAGCGGCTTGCGTTCAGACGTCCAGTCTGGCCCTAGACATCGCTAAATGCTTAACCCGCAATAGCCCTCACGAGTTGTTATCAGCCACTACCGGTTGAGCGAGAAGGTTTTGGGTTCAGGGTGCTATTGCTCCACCAATCACAATACTGAAGCCCCAACTGTTATCAGTTGGGGCTTTTTCTTGTCTGTTTGCGGCGGTTGCGTTTTATCGGTAGTCGTCGAGCTCTGCACCATCCCACATAAGAGCTTAACGGTGCGATCTTCAACGCCATCACACAAAACTTTCTTTTTCACGCACAGTCAACTTATTGGATGTTTTATTAACAACCCAAAAGGAGATATTTAGCGGGCGGCCGGAAGGTGAATGCTAGGCATGATCTAACCCTCGGTCTCTGGCGTCGCGACTGCGAAATTTCGCGAGGGTTTCCGAGAAGGTGATTGCGCTTCGCAGATCTCCAGGCGCGTGGGTGCGGACGTAGTCAGCGCCATTGCCGATCGCGTGAAGTTCCGCCGCAAGGCTCGCTGGACCCAGATCCTTTACAGGAAGGCCAACGGTGGCGCCCAAGAAGGATTTCCGCGACACCGAGACCAATAGCGGAAGCCCCAACGCCGACTTCAGCTTTTGAAGGTTCGACAGCACGTGCAGCGATGTTTCCGGTGCGGGGCTCAAGAAAAATCCCATCCCCGGATCGAGGATGAGCCGGTCGGCAGCGACCCCGCTCCGTCGCAAGGCGGAAACCCGCGCCTCGAAGAACCGCACAATCTCGTCGAGCGCGTCTTCGGGTCGAAGGTGACCGGTGCGGGTGGCGATGCCATCCCGCTGCGCTGAGTGCATAACCACCAGCCTGCAGTCCGCCTCAGCAATATCGGGATAGAGCGCAGGGTCAGGAAATCCTTGGATATCGTTCAGGTAGCCCACGCCGCGCTTGAGCGCATAGCGCTGGGTTTCCGGTTGGAAGCTGTCGATTGAAACACGGTGCATCTGATCGGACAGGGCGTCTAAGAGCGGCGCAATACGTCTGATCTCATCGGCCGGCGATACAGGCCTCGCGTCCGGATGGCTGGCGGCCGGTCCGACATCCACGACGTCTGATCCGACTCGCAGCATTTCGATCGCCGCGGTGACAGCGCCGGCGGGGTCTAGCCGCCGGCTCTCATCGAAGAAGGAGTCCTCGGTGAGATTCAGAATGCCGAACACCGTCACCATGGCGTCGGCCTCCGCAGCGACTTCCACGATGGGGATCGGGCGAGCAAAAAGGCAGCAATTATGAGCCCCATACCTACAAAGCCCCACGCATCAAGCTTTTGCCCATGAAGCAACCAGGCAATGGCTGTAATTATGACGACGCCGAGTCCCGACCAGACTGCATAAGCAACACCGACAGGGATGGATTTCAGAACCAGAGAAAGAAAATAAAATGCGATGCCATAACCGATTATGACAACGGCGGAAGGGGCAAGCTTAGTAAAGCCCTCGCTAGATTTTAATGCGGATGTTGCGATTACTTCGCCAACTATTGCGATAACAAGAAAAAGCCAGCCTTTCATGATATATCTCCCAATTTGTGTAGGGCTTATTATGCACGCTTAAAAATAATAAAAGCAGACTTGACCTGATAGTTTGGCTGTGAGCAATTATGTGCTTAGTGCATCTAACACCTGAATTAAGCCGCGCCGCGAAGCGGCGTCGGCTTGAATGAGTTGTTAGGCAACACCGCGCTTTCTCTCGAAGGCTTGTCGTGTTTGAACCATGTAAACCGCCGGCCCGTCAGGCGTGGTGATGATCTTCTCCCGCACGAATCCTGCCTTCTCATAGCAGCGTATGGCTCGATGGTTGTTCGGAGTCGGGTCGGTCTGAATCTTCGTCACGGTGGGGTCCGAGAACAGTAGTTCAACGAGAGCGCGGACAAGCCTTGTTCCTAGGCCTTTGTTCAACTGTGTCGGGTCAGCCAGAGACTGGTCTATTCCTCGCACTCCTGGATCAGTTTCATCTTCCCACCAGCCATCACCGCTTCCGAGCGCGACGTACGACTGAGCATAGCCGATCGGTTCCTCGCCCAGCATTGCGATGTACGGTGTTACGGACTCTTCCGCCATCGCTCTGGGCAGGTAGTGTTCCAGCACTTCATCAAGAGTCGGTCGCTCTTCGTCACCACCCCACCACTCAACGATGTGCGGCCGGTTGAGCCAATCATGGAGCATCGGCAGGTCGCGCTCGGTCATGAGGCGAAGAGTTATGGGGGGGGTGCTCGCGGACATGAAATGGTCGCTCTGTGCTGCCTAACTTCGTTTTATGCGGCTGCACGTAGTGCAGTCCGACATGAAAATTTTGTTAGGCGCTTTTTAATACTCAGGACTGTACCAAAAGTGATTCAAGCTCTGATAATGATGAAACCTGATAGTGTGGTTTTATATCAGTTGGTTCAGGTTTATTGTCTGCATTGACCCAGCACGTATGTAGTCCTGCATTAAGACCACCCAATATGTCTGAGTCAGGATTATCACCGACCATGAGAACGCGTTCTCGGGAGGGATGACCCATAGCAGAAAGCGCATACTCGAAAATCTCAGGATGTGGTTTAGCAACACCTACTTGCTCTGAAATAATCAGCACATCAAAATGGTCTCGAAACCCAGTACGTTCAAGGCGTACTTGCTGAAGTTCAGTAAAGCCATTGGTAATAATGCCGAGTTTCATTTTGCCACGAAGCGTATTCAGCAAATTGGCCGCACCCTGTAATGGTGCACAGATGTCAGCCATCGCGGACAGAAAAGCACTATTCAATGTTTTGGGTGTTTCATCAAGTCGTTCAGCCCAAGATTGAAAGCGTTGATACTGGAGTTGCGTTGCTGATATTTCACCATTTTGGTATTGGACCCAGAGTGGTTTATTAACTAATTGATATTCTGAAAAATCAGCATCAGAAAAGTTGATACCAAAGCGTGAAAACATAAGTTTTAAGCCACGTAAAGCGTCGAATTCAAAAAGTGTTTCATCAGCATCGAACAATATCCATTCATACGGTTTCATTTGTGTTCATCTCTGTCATGCCTTGTGGCTACGCTTGTATTCTACGTGATGAATATTGTCAGCACTAATTGATGTAGTTACTTGCTTTGAGCCAATCAACGCATAAGATGGCTGCTTTTGAGCATATCTCAATATCATTGCTGTCAATGTAACGTAACTCTTCAATTTCAGCGGCAGGCGTTGGAGCCCCATCATAGTTAGCGAAATAGCAGGTTAATTTAACTAGCAAGCCTTCAGGTTTGCCATCAGCTTGAGCTTCAAGTGTTGCGGCATAGGTTATTGTTGAAGGTATTAAATTGATCGCTAATTCTTCAGATATTTCACGTAACAGTGCTTCATGGTCAGTTTCGTTGAGTTCACGTTTGCCGCCTGGGAGATAAAAAAGAGATTTTCCTTTGGAGCGAACAACCAGTAATTTTTTGTCTAAGATCGAGAATAAGGCTAATTTATCAATATGTGTTGTCATCGTATTTAATCATCAGGTGAAATATATCTAGCTTCAACTTAGCAACGGAAGTGAGGGTTTTAAAGCCTAACTTTGTTTTAGGGCGACTGCCCTGCTGCGTAACATCGTTGCTGCTCCATAACATCAAACATCGACCCACGGCGTAACGCGCTTGCTGCTTGGATGCCCGAGGCATAGACTGTACAAAAAAACAGTCATAACAAGCCATGAAAACCGCCACTGCGCCGTTACCACCGCTGCGTTCGGTCAAGGTTCTGGACCAGTTGCGTGAGCGCATACGCTACTTGCATTACAGCTTACCAACCGAACAGGCTTATGTCCACTGGGTTCGTGCCTTCATCCGTTTCCACGGTGTGCGTCACCCGGCAACCTTGGGCAGCAGCGAAGTCGAGGCATTTCTGTCCTGGCTGGCGAACGAGCGCAAGGTTTCGGTCTCCACGCATCGTCAGGCATTGGCGGCCTTGCTGTTCTTCTACGGCAAGGTGCTGTGCACGGATCTGCCCTGGCTTCAGGAGATCGGAAGACCTCGGCCGTCGCGGCGCTTGCCGGTGGTGCTGACCCCGGATGAAGTGGTTCGCATCCTCGGTTTTCTGGAAGGCGAGCATCGTTTGTTCGCCCAGCTTCTGTATGGAACGGGCATGCGGATCAGTGAGGGTTTGCAACTGCGGGTCAAGGATCTGGATTTCGATCACGGCACGATCATCGTGCGGGAGGGCAAGGGCTCCAAGGATCGGGCCTTGATGTTACCCGAGAGCTTGGCACCCAGCCTGCGCGAGCAGCTGTCGCGTGCACGGGCATGGTGGCTGAAGGACCAGGCCGAGGGCCGCAGCGGCGTTGCGCTTCCCGACGCCCTTGAGCGGAAGTATCCGCGCGCCGGGCATTCCTGGCCGTGGTTCTGGGTTTTTGCGCAGCACACGCATTCGACCGATCCACGGAGCGGTGTCGTGCGTCGCCATCACATGTATGACCAGACCTTTCAGCGCGCCTTCAAACGTGCCGTAGAACAAGCAGGCATCACGAAGCCCGCCACACCGCACACCCTCCGCCACTCGTTCGCGACGGCCTTGCTCCGCAGCGGTTACGACATTCGAACCGTGCAGGATCTGCTCGGCCATTCCGACGTCTCTACGACGATGATTTACACGCATGTGCTGAAAGTTGGCGGTGCCGGAGTGCGCTCACCGCTTGATGCGCTGCCGCCCCTCACTAGTGAGAGGTAGGGCAGCGCAAGTCAATCCTGGCGGATTCACTACCCCTGCGCGAAGGCCATCGGTGCCGCATCGAACGGCCGGTTGCGGAAAGTCCTCCCTGCGTCCGCTGATGGCCGGCAGCAGCCCGTCGTTGCCTGATGGATCCAACCCCTCCGCTGCTATAGTGCAGTCGGCTTCTGACGTTCAGTGCAGCCGTCTTCTGAAAACGACAAACGATGTCAGAATAGAGTTAAATTTCCTATTGATTGACATATTCCGTCAAAGGTAATAGATTTCATCCTGACACTTTTGCCTTTGGAGGCATCTTGCAAGGTCAACGCATCGGCTATGTCCGCGTCAGCAGCTTCGACCAGAACCCGGAACGGCAATTGGAGGGTGTTCAGGTGGCGCGGGTGTTCACCGACAAGGCTTCTGGCAAGGACACCCAGCGTCCCGAGCTGGAAAGGCTGCTGGCCTTCGTCCGCGAGGGCGACACCGTGGTGGTGCATAGCATGGACAGGCTGGCACGCAACCTTGATGACCTGCGCCGCATCGTCCAAGGGCTGACACAACGGGGCGTGCGCATGGAGTTCGTCAAAGAAGGGCTGAAGTTCACCGGCGAGGACTCACCGATGGCCAATCTGATGCTGTCGGTCATGGGAGCCTTCGCTGAGTTCGAGCGCGCCCTGATCCGCGAACGTCAGCGCGAGGGAATCGTGCTGGCCAAGCAGCGCGGTGCCTACCGGGGACGAAAGAAATCGCTGAACAGCGAACAAATTGCCGAGTTGAAACGGCGAGTTGCGGCAGGCGACCAAAAAACCTTGGTGGCCCGTGACTTCGGCATCAGCCGCGAAACCTTGTACCAGTACCTGCGGGAAGACTGACCATGCCACGCCGCTCAATCCTGTCCGCCACCGAGCGCGAAAGCCTGCTGGCACTGCCAGATGCCAAAGACGAACTGATACGGCACTACACGTTCAACGAAACCGACCTGTCGGTGATCCGTCAGCGTCGCGGCGCCGCGAATCGATTGGGCTTCGCTGTGCAGCTTTGCTACTTGCGATTCCCTGGCACCTTTTTGGGCGTCGATGAGCCTCCGTTTCCGCCCCTGTTGCGCATGGTGGCCGCGCAACTCAAGATGCCAGTGGAAAGTTGGAGCGAGTACGGCCAGCGCGAACAGACACGGCGGGAGCACTTGGTCGAGCTGCAAACGGTTTTTGGGTTCAAGCCCTTCACCATGAGCCACTATCGGCAAGCCGTGCATACATTGACCGAGCTGGCCTTGCAGACCGACAAAGGCATCGTGCTGGCGAGCGCACTTGTCGAGAATCTGCGGCGGCAGAGCATTATCCTGCCCGCCATGAATGCCATCGAGCGCGCAAGCGCCGAGGCCATCACCCGTGCCAACCGACGCATTTACGCGGCGCTGACCGATTCTTTGTTATCACCCCACCGTCAGCGCCTGGACGAACTTCTCAAGCGCAAGGACGGCAGTAAAGTGACGTGGCTGGCATGGCTGCGCCAGTCGCCTGCCAAACCGAACTCTCGCCACATGCTCGAACATATTGAGCGCCTGAAATCCTGGCAAGCACTTGATCTGCCCGCAGGCATCGAGCGGCAGGTTCACCAGAACCGCCTGCTCAAAATCGCTCGTGAAGGTGGCCAGATGACGCCTGCTGATCTGGCAAAGTTCGAGGTGCAACGACGCTATGCCACGCTGGTAGCGCTGGCCATCGAAGGCATGGCCACCGTCACCGATGAAATCATCGACCTTCACGATCGCATCATCGGCAAGCTGTTCAACGCGGCCAAGAACAAGCATCAGCAGCAGTTCCAGGCTTCCGGCAAGGCGATCAACGACAAGGTGCGGATGTATGGGCGCATCGGTCAAGCGTTGATTGAGGCCAAGCAAAGCGGCAGCGATCCGTTCGCCGCCATCGAGGCCGTTATGCCCTGGGACACCTTCGCCGCCAGCGTCACCGAAGCGCAAACATTGGCGCGGCCTGCCGACTTTGATTTCCTGCACCACATCGGTGAAAGCTATGCCACGCTACGCCGCTACGCGCCGCAGTTCCTGGGCGTGCTCAAATTGCGGGCTGCGCCCGCCGCCAAGGGTGTGCTCGATGCCATCGACATGCTGCGCGGCATGAACAGCGACAGCGAGCGCAAGGTGCCCGCCGATGCGCCAACCGCATTCATCAAGCCGCGCTGGGCAAAGCTGGTTCTGACCGACGACGGCATCGACCGGCGTTACTACGAGTTATGCGCCCTGTCGGAGCTGAAGAACGCGCTGCGCTCCGGTGATGTCTGGGTGCAGGGTTCTCGCCAGTTCAAGGACTTCGACGAATACCTGGTGCCGGTCGAGAAGTTCGCCACTTTGAAGCTGGCCAGCGAATTGCCGCTGGCAGTGGCCACCGACTGCGACCAATACCTGCATGACCGGTTGGAATTGTTGGAGGCGCAACTCGCCACAGTCAACCGCATGGCTGCGGCCAACGACTTACCGGATGCCATCATCACCACCGCGTCAGGCCTGAAGATCACGCCGCTGGACGCGGCAGTACCAGACGCCGCGCAAGCCATGATCGACCAGACAGCTATGCTGCTGCCGCACCTCAAAATCACCGAGTTGCTGATGGAGGTCGATGAATGGACGGGCTTCACCCGCCACTTCACACACCTGAAGACCAGCGACACGGCCAAGGACAAAACCTTGCTGTTGACGACGATCCTGGCCGACGCGATCAACCTGGGTCTGACCAAAATGGCCGAGTCCTGCCCTGGCACCACCTACGCCAAGCTGTCTTGGCTGCAAGCCTGGCACATCCGCGATGAAACCTATTCGACGGCGCTGGCCGAGCTGGTGAATGCGCAGTTTCGGCAACCCTTCGCCGGCAACTGGGGTGACGGCACCACGTCATCGTCGGACGGCCAGAACTTCAGAACCGGCAGCAAAGCAGAAAGCACTGGTCATATCAACCCGAAGTATGGAAGCAGTCCAGGACGGACTTTCTACACCCATATCTCCGACCAGTACGCGCCCTTCAGTGCCAAGGTGGTCAACGTGGGCATTCGTGATTCAACTTACGTGCTTGATGGCCTGCTGTACCACGAGTCGGACTTGCGCATCGAGGAACACTACACCGACACGGCAGGCTTCACCGATCACGTGTTTGGCTTGATGCATTTGCTGGGATTTCGCTTCGCGCCGCGTATCCGTGACTTGGGCGAAACCAAGCTATTCATCCCCAAGGGCGATGCCGCCTATGACGCGCTCAAGCCGATGATTAGCAGCGACAGGCTGAACATCAAGCAAATACGCGCCCATTGGGATGAAATTCTGCGGCTGGCCACCTCCATCAAGCAAGGCACGGTAACGGCTTCGCTGATGCTGCGCAAACTCGGCAGCTACCCGCGCCAGAACGGCTTGGCCGTGGCGTTGCGCGAGCTGGGGCGCATCGAGCGCACGCTGTTCATTTTGGATTGGCTGCAAAGCGTGGAGCTGCGCCGCCGCGTCCATGCGGGGCTGAATAAGGGCGAGGCGCGCAACGCGCTGGCCAGGGCGGTCTTCTTCTACCGATTGGGTGAAATCCGCGACCGCAGTTTTGAGCAGCAGCGCTACCGGGCCAGCGGCCTCAATCTGGTGACGGCGGCCATCGTGTTGTGGAACACGGTATATCTGGAGCGTGCCACCAGTGCTTTGCGTGGCAACGGCACGGCGCTGGACGACACATTGTTGCAATATCTGTCGCCGCTGGGGTGGGAGCACATCAACCTGACCGGCGATTACCTATGGCGCAGCAGCGCCAAGGTCGGTGCGGGGAAGTTTAGGCCATTGCGACCGCTGCCACCGGCTTAGCGTGCTTTATTTAATGAGATGGTCACTCCCTCCTTCCCAGTACTATGCTGAGGACAGGCTTTCATTCGGAGAACCATCATGGAAAACATTGCGCTTATTGGTATCGATCTGGGTAAGAACTCTTTCCATATTCATTGTCAGGATCATCGTGGGAAGGCCGTTTACCGTAAAAAATTCACCCGACCAAAGCTAATCGAATTTCTGGCGACATGCCCGGCAACAACCATCGCGATGGAAGCCTGTGGCGGTTCTCACTTTATGGCACGCAAGCTGGAAGAGTTAGGGCATTTTCCAAAGCTGATATCACCGCAATTTGTCCGCCCATTCGTTAAAAGCAACAAAAATGACTTCGTTGATGCTGAAGCTATCTGTGAAGCAGCATCACGTCCATCTATGCGTTTCGTGCAGCCCAGAACCGAATCTCAGCAGGCAATGCGAGCTCTGCATCGTGTCCGTGAATCCCTGGTTCAGGATAAGGTGAAAACAACTAATCAGATGCATGCTTTTCTGCTGGAATTTGGTATCAGCGTTCCGCGAGGTGCTGCCGTTATTAGTCGACTGAGTACCCTTCTTGAGGACAGTAGTTTGCCTCTTTATCTCAGCCAGTTACTGCTGAAATTACAACAGCATTATCACTATCTTGTTGAGCAGATTAAAGATCTGGAATCTCAGTTGAAACGAAAGTTGGACGAAGATGAGGTTGGACAGCGCTTGCTGAGTATTCCCTGCGTTGGAACGCTGACTGCCAGTACTATTTCAACTGAGATTGGCGACGGGAAGCAGTACGCCAGCAGCCGTGACTTTGCGGCGGCAACAGGGCTGGTACCCCGACAGTACAGCACGGGAGGTCGGACGACATTGTTAGGGATTAGCAAGCGGGGCAACAAAAAGATCCGAACTTTGTTGGTTCAGTGTGCCAGGGTATTCATACAAAAACTGGAACACCAGTCTGGCAAGTTGGCCGACTGGGTCAGGGAGTTGTTGTGTCGGAAAAGCAACTTTGTCGTCACCTGTGCTCTGGCAAACAAGCTGGCCAGAATAGCCTGGGCACTGACGGCGCGACAGCAAACTTACGAAGCATAAAGGCAGAAATACACCAGTTTAAACAATCATTCATCTGGTTTTGCGAATACTGATATTGATGATACTAACGGCCCACCGGCCTGTTGAGGAACCTGTAAAACGGAAAGGCTCATTGAAGCCGTATATTTTCTGGAGGTTCATCAGGCGCGGAACTCATCGAGGCGCGGGAATAAAATCCCATTCAGACGCCGGATAGATTCAAGCAAGCCAACTTGTCGTCAAAATCGGTGTTGCAAAAACGGGAGTGACCATAGATTCCGTTTTCTGAGACGACCCCTACTGGGTTCCCGAGGTCATTGAGCTCAAGCTCGCGCCGGTTGCCCTGTGCATCTGTTTCCGCCACCAGCCGATGTGCAGCGTCGTACTCATAGCTGACGGTTGCACCATTTGGCTTAGTCAGCGAGCTCAGGAGGCCCACAGCATCATAGTTGTAGGCCGTGGTTCCTTCTGGTCCAGTGGAGCTGACAAGTCTTCCTCTGGCGTCATAGGTGAGGGTTTGGGTTACACCGTTGACGCCCTGAATGGTCCCGGCGCGACCGTTCGCGTCGTAGTCACCAAACTGCATCACCTGCCCCAGCGCGTTTGTTGTCCGGATCAGGTTGCCCTGGTCATCGTAGTCAAATGTCGTAACATCGCTGACGTCGGTGCGCGGACCATCAACCGAGGCCAACAGGCTCGGCTTTCCTGTACCAACAGGGGCATAGGTGTAGGTCCATGTCCGGGAAGCGCCCGAGCTGCGATCTGTGACCTTGCGGCTTATCACCCGGAGATGAGTGTCGTAGGTAAGCTCAGTGATCCTGGTTGGTTCCGTGATTTTTGCAGGGAGCGACTTGGAAGGAAGCCAGTCGGTCGTAACCTTGCCCCCATCCTGGTCTATCTGGGTGGTTTCCAATCCCCGGTCGTTATGGGTGAACGTGCGCTTCTGTCCAGCACGATCTGTAATGCTGGAGACGAGGCCTTTGCTGTCGTAGACGTAGGTTTCCTTGCCTCCCACAAAGCCGGTACACGGCGCACCCTCAACAACATCAGGCTTGAGCATCCCGTTGTGACGGCTGTAGGTATATCGCTGAACGTGGCCGAGGGCGTTGGTGACAGAGACGCTTCCGTCAGCGTTGTAGCTTACCTGAGTCTTCTCTGCGCCCCCGGCGTGTTCACTTAGAACTGCCATCCCCTGAGCATCATATCCCCATGTGGCGAAACGGTTGCCGTTCTCGTCCACCAGCCCAGAGAGCAAACCCGGTGCATTCGGGTCATCGTAGAGATAGCTGCGGCTCGTATTGTCCTGGTAGATCACTTCCGCCAGCTTGCCAGCGCTGTTGTACTGGTACTGAATACTGCCACCAGCAGGATCGGTGACACTGACCATGCGGCCATCTTGATGCTGGAACTGGATGTTGCGGCCAAAGCCGTCAGTGATCGAGGATAGCTCTCCGTTCAGATAGCTCAGGGTGATGTGATTGCCGTTGGGCTTCTCGATGCCGGTCAGTCGTCCGGTTTCATCATAGGCCTCGACTACCCCGTCAGATTGAGTGTAACGCCAGCCGGTAGCATCCTTCGTCAAGGTATCATCGGTTTTCCATGTTGGCACCCAGACAGAGGACGAGTTGTAGAACGCGAGTTGTTGCCCTTCTGGCCGGTGCAGGACAACCATGTTCTCACCGTACTTCGAGGCGTTGACCTCGACGCTCCGCGAGTAGGTATGCCGCCAGCCGCCGAGCTCTTCATCAGGAAGGTGGCTATTGTAGTATCTGGTGAATGTGAAAGGGTCGGAGCCTCCGCTTTGATAATCCAGTTCAGCCTGGAACTTGTTGCCGGTGCCAAGATGGATAGGGTTCCCTACACACATGGTCGTTGTTGGTAAGCCGAGATCCCTGTCCAGGAACGGTGTTTTATCCATCTCACCCGGCAGAACATAGGTTGAGCGCCAGTAGACCGTAGCTGGGTCGCCAGTGCAGGTAGTGGGGTCATAATCGCCAGTAGCACCTAGATACTTAAAACAGATCCTGGAGACATAACGGCCATCACCATAACTGGCAACCGGATAAAGCGCATCCCCAACTGGCGTTCCCTTCCCTTGCTCCTCACCAGAGCGATAATTCTTCATGAAGGAATGCGCGTCTATGATGGTGTTGAAGCGCATTTTGTCTACTTCGGTGCTCACGGCTACAACCCGCCATTGTGCAAAAGCAACGCATGGCAAAGTTGCGAGCACCACAACGGCCAATGACCGCAGGTTTCGCATCAGTAAAAGGGAAGGTCTCGATCTCATTTACAGCTCCAGTTTTTATGCTGGAGCTATTTTCAGGTGGGAGAGTCGTTATCAACGACTGCGTTTTTGCCCTTTTAGGGTATGAATACGTGATTTGGAGAGGTTGTGTATTCAGAACAAATGAGAAGCAGGTTACTCATTTCGCTCAAACACTGTGACAAGAACACGTTTTTGGTTGTCGTCGTTGATCACCATCAGGTACTTGAACTTGGAATCTCTATGGCCCCAGACTTCCACGTTATCTACGCGGCCATACTTTCTGGCTTTATGGCGAGCCACTTTCTCGTCAAAGGGTTGAACCTGTAACTCTGGATGCTGGAGGCGACCAACGAGTGAGGCCCACGGTTTTTTAGGGTCTCCAGAGGTTATCCGGGCCTGATACTGATCGATGGCATGTTGAGTAACAAGGACGGGACCAATGGCCGGTGTAGAGATTTCGTCATGGGTTTGAGTATAGGCTTGCTTGTCCACATCGAGGAGCTCAACGTTGCCCTCACCCGGCTCATCCATAAACTCCATGCTCTGCGAAACTTCAATAGTAGCGCCCTTTAAACGTCCAGTGAGGCAAGCCGCAAACTTGAATGCAAACTCCTTGGTGGATTTGCCCAGCGCCAGCTTTTTAATCGCACCTTTGGATACCACCAGCTTGTAACCAGCACCAGCACCTGGCTCTCTGCAAAAAACCTGTTTGTCCAGCGCCAGATAGCGAATGGCTACGAGCTCAGCCAAAAGATCTGCCTCCTCGTTGTCAAAATCAATACGAACATCAAGGATGCCTTTCCGTTTTGTACCAACGCGCCAGAATACAAGGGCTGAATTATTAGAAGTTTTCTTCGAGACAGTAGTCAGTGTCATCATGGTCTATTTCTCCATTATCGGGATAATGGTCGGCATCGCCGCCAGCACCCCTATTCGTTAGGGTTCATTTAGATGCTACCACGGGTTTTAAAAATGCAACCCCTAGTGCCACTCTATTTGTGGTCCCAAGTATTTTTATAAGCTCGGGCTAGGCGTTTCTCTATCACTTCTGACAAATTGCAACCATCGACTTCTGCCAACCGCTTCAAAATCCTGTGGGCTTTATCGCTTATAGTTATGCTTTTACCAACACCATATCCCCTTCTGCGACGTTGCCTAATTGATGTCCCGAGTTTATTGATTTGCTCTGCTGTCAGATATTTATTAATCCATTCAGTGAGTTCTGATGGTGATCGCCCCATGCTGTTCAGGCTGTCCACGGCTTCAAGTTTCTTATCGAATGGGACGTCACGCCAGAAAGCTGGGCGCGAAGCAGCTCTGAGGAGATAGATCGCCGTAGCCTGAGCATCTTCATTGGATACTTTCAAAAAAACACCTTTACCGTTACATGTCACACCAACTTCATCGTGACATGTAACACTTCAAACTGCAAGTATAAAAAAAGGCCAGCTATTGCTGGCCTTTACGTTCATTATCGCAGTTACTCTTTAGGCGTTGTGATGCTTTTTTTCCTTCTGTTTCTCATGGTAGAGATACAGACTGCCGCCAGTGACGACAGTGAAAAAAATGAGCAACCCCAACATGCCTAATGTGAAAGCGTCCATTTGACCCCCTTAGGAATTGCTGACCTTGGTTAAGATTATACCATAGATCCACAGGATAACCCCAATGACCAACACCAAACCGGCTTCTTTGACGGTTATAGTGTCCCCAGATACAGCCAATCCTACAATACCGACACCGATGGCTGTTACGGCGACCTTACGCAGGTCTTCACCGATAGCTCCCAGAGTCTTCTTGTCAGGAGAGAAAAGACGCACAAACCACGTCTTAATACGCAAAAACTTTTTCATGATTACCTCCATAGTTGAAGAGGAGGCGAATCATGCCCGAGAGGGCATGAACACCCCCTCAGGGTTAAAGTTTTAGGCAGACAAAGCTGTTGGCTTCGCCTTGTTCATCTTCATTGAGTTAATGATCTTCGTCGCTTCATCAGCAAACGGGCCAGTAACTTGGATAGGCTCCCTTCTTGCGAAGGAGGCTGTCACCATCATTCTCTGGCCGTGCATCAGATGACGATACCGAGACCGCATAAGCTCAACGTAGGCCGCAGAGTCCCCCTCCCACCCCTCAGGGGGAGAAAAGGGGCACACCGCGTCGTTACCAGGCGTTGTATCAACCTTCGAGACATCAATGACGGCCATACTCAGCTCTCCTTCTCGCAATGAAATCGCGCAGGTAGCGAGCATTCGGGAAACCGAGGCTTCCCTGACTCATCAGGACATCGTTCCAGTCAATCCCTTTCGCTCTGGGCGGGATCGGGAGTTTAGGCAGCAGGACGTACACACGAATGCCGCGCTTCTCCAGCTTGGCTTTCAGCACGTTCGCTGACTTCTCACCAGTCACAGACTTATCTTTGTCAGCCCAGATCAGTACGGTGTGAACACCTTCTGGAACCTCGAAGGACTCCATCAGGGTCGCATTGACCGTTGACCAAACCGGGATTTGAGTGACTCGATAAGCTGACAGGGCTGTTTCCAGCCCTTCTGCAACACCCAGGATACCCTCAGTCGGTTCACCGAGGCGGATGGCCGCGCCATTGACATCCAAACCGTCAGGAATGGGCATCATCTTCTTGGCGTTGCCGACCTTGGCTTTTTTACCGTTTTGGGTGAGATAGGTGCGGTGGAGCGTTACCAGGTTGCCTTCCACATCTCGGATAGCGCAGACGATAGCCGGGAATTTCCCAACTTCATTGCCATCTTCGTCGTAGTAGGCCATAGCCGGATTGAACCGCAGACAGTCTGTTTTTTCTACTTCATCAACCTTGAACAGAAGCTCGCGGTTTTTGAAGTACAGACGCATTGGCTCAGTCACATGACTGGAGAACGGCAAACACTCGTTCCATACCTTCTCGATTTTCTCACGGAGACGAGCACTGTAAGCGCGTTCGCGCTCCATTCTCTTCTCCATTTCTTCTTGGAGCTCAAGCAGCCAAGGCTTAGGTTGTTCACGAAACATCGGAACAACTTTCGGCTTGTTTTCGCTGCTTTGCTCTTCCGGTTGTGTGGCCGCATGTTGTACTTGCGGTGCCGGAGCTTCTACCGTGCGGTTGACCACAGGGGCCGACTCAACATGGTGACTCACCGGCTCAACACCACCGTTCGAGCGAGCGCGGAACTGCGTTACCGTAGCGCCGCGACGTTCCACCAGCCAGGTGTTGCGATGCGTTTGCATAGGTTGTTCTCTCACAACATTCCCCTGCTCGTCCTTAACTTCAACGACGACAGTTACAGGCTCGCGCCCGAGGTTTGTCATGACGATCTCATCCCCATACTTGGCTTCACTTTCACCAATGGCTCTTTCAAGATCCACGCCCCAGATGGTGCGTTCCAAACCGCTCTTGTCACGGATGAAGGCAAAGTAGCTGAGCTCGTTGTCTTCGTTATGCTCATAAGGAGCTTTACCGTGGGCAATCAGAGTACCGGCAATGGATTTTTTACGATTCTTGGAATCGAGAACCTTGTTATTCACCTTCATAGGCTCTTGCTGAACAGGCGCTTTGGCCTGGACAGGAGCTCGTGTCGGTGCAGCGGCTTGTTGATACTGGGGTTGCTCTTTCTCAACGCCCAGATAATCACCAACCTCGCTCAGGCACTGTTTAAAGTCCCAGTTATTGAGCCACATCAGCAGCTCAAAACCATCATGATTGGCACCGCATGTATTGCATACGCCGCCACCAGTCAGGTGGGCATCCTTGAACAGTCGGAAGCCATCTTTCCCGCCGTGGATAGGACAAGAAACATGACGACCAGGTTTACGGAGAGCTGGTTCAAGATGGGGCGCTAGGGCCGCCAGGATGAATAGCCAGTTTCCGTTTGCAGCTTCACGAACGGTGTCAGCTTTGTAGTAAGACATAGGTTTTCTCCTTAGCGTGAACCCCAGCATCGAGGCTTCCTTAAACCCCCGTCGCCAGGGTTTTAAGGAAACCCCGACACCGGGAGAATGTGCCAAGGAGGCTCCCCAGCCGGGGAGAACTCCCCGGCGAGGGGTTTAAAAAGGTCGCCCCCGAAACGGAGGCGAATTTTGTGAATATCACAAGCACAAATGAGTGCCATCTTCCGAGGCCATCATGATTGTGACATCTGCGGTTACAGGATCTGACTTAATCACAACCTCAGTGGGTTTGAAAAAGCCATCTACAGTGGGCATGGGGTAATAAAGACGAATCTTTCCCCAATTCTTGTTGTCGGTAAAAGCGACCTTTGTTTGAGCAACACAAAGCTGCAAAAACATGAAAAGGAAGTCTTCTACCGAGTGCTTACCATCTGCACCAAATACTCCATCGACAATTGCCGGGGTCACTGCCACATTGGTCAGGAAACCAGCTTGTTTACCGATGGAAGATTGGTCCACCAGCAGACCATCATTGATGGCTTGTTGACGGATTTGGGCGAGGTCCAATTTAGCTACTTGGTTCATAAGGTGTACTCCAAAGTTAATGGGTACACCTACCCCGTGCGGGGAAGTGTACCCGCATGGGTTATTGAAAGGTCACGGCCAAAGCCGAGCTTTAAGGTTCCGAGTTTTACGCTGGCTGAATGCGCCAAAGAACGGTCGGAGGAAACGAGTCAGCGACACGCTTCACATTCGCGTAAAGAGTGTCCTTAAAGACACGCTCTAAGCGACGACCACCTTGACGATAAACCAACTTAAAGTCTTGGAATTTGTTCATGGATACCTCCAGAAATAACGGGAGGTATCTCCAGCAGGAGATAGACTCCCGCAGGGATTAATAAATTAACGTTAATTTGCTGTTTGTTTTTGGCGACCAGCTATCGCACGCTTTCGCCCTCAGGGAGGACAAAATCTGCTTACTGATGGCTTAACCATGAGTAAGAAGACTTGGGAAGTAAAGCAGGGGTTTCCCCCTGCCTTGTTATGCCGCTTTGAGGTGGCGAGAGAAAAAGTCCCTGGTTTGCTGGATAGCGCCCCGGAGAAGTTCTCGTCTGTAGCCAGCGTAGCTCTT
The DNA here is from genome assembly GCF_033688105.1 of Providencia sp. PROV080. NCBI lineage: Bacteria > Pseudomonadati > Pseudomonadota > Gammaproteobacteria > Enterobacterales > Morganellaceae > Providencia > Providencia sp. PROV080. Next base: position 67,737 of record NZ_CP096347.1, on the reverse strand, counting down.
GTCATCACTGGCAACGGTCAAGCCGTGCAGACTCTCTTCACCCAGGACAATCTCGTTTTCACGAGAGAGTACCTCAACACGTAGGCCAAGCACTCGCTCTTTCCCTTCCAGGATAGAACAAATTGTTTGGTCTCTTACTTCGTCATCCCAGTGGCCCATATCGAAATCCCGCTCAGGGAGTTCAGTAACACGCACCAGGTAGTTTTCAGTGGCCCGTTCCCAAACCACTTCATCTTCGCATGGAGAGGCCTCGATCAGCGAGTACCCGTCCGCTTCGAGCTTCTTGGAAAGACTTTTTACATCATCCGCCAGCTCCAGCACAAAGCGTTCCCAGAGGTCTTGCCAGCGCTCGACCATATCCTGGTTAATCCCTTCAATGCCGGTGCCAATCATGGAATCATCATCAGGGAAGATCCCTGTGAAGTCCACGTTGTCGTCGATGTTCATGCAGTTCCAATGGCTGTAGTGATGCCCGTGACTATTCCGAGTAATGGACAGGTCACAGGAACCATATTCGCGGAGGACAGAAAGCATATTCTCAATGTCTTTCTGTGCCATCAGGTTCTTCACGCGGCTGACAGCATCCACTTGGCCGGGCTCAGTGCTGAATAGGCGATTCATGAGAGCTTTGACGTCATCAACGCTCAAATCCCCGTAGAAGGCTACGCCATCCCCCTGGCAGTATCCGAGACTGTACTCAATCGTCAGATCATCCGGGTATCCACACTTAACCAGTTCGTTTTGAAAATGCTGTTTAATCATTGGTATCTCCTTAATTTCAGAGGGAGACACCATCCCCTCAGGGACCGATGTCCCCCGTGGGGTTAATGTTTGGGTTAAGAAGCCTTGCGGTTTAATTCAGTATCAAATCGAGGACCTTTGAGAACCGCAGTTTTCATAACCTCGAAGTTTCTTGGGTAACGCAGCTTTGAAACTGCGCCAGCTCGGATGTCGGCAGCCTCACTTGGAGAGACTAGCCTTAACCCTTCGCTGGTTTCAGCGTAGAACCAACCGGCATAACGCTCATAGGCATTCTGCTGGTACTGTTCAGTCGCCATATTCTTCCGGATCGCCTCTGTTAAGGCCTCAACAACACCGTCATCTTTCGTGATGATGTTGAAAACATGAGAGACGGTCAGGAAGTTCCCAAAGAAGCAGGCTGCCCCAAGCCAAGGCTGGAACATTTCGCCATTTCGCCCCGTCCTCACCATTGGTTCAAACGGGTATGGGCGATAACAGTGATACTGCTCAAACATCGGGTCAAGAACGTTGTCACCCAGGACATCCAGTAAAGTCTGAATGCTGTCCGGGTCTTGGCCTGCCCACTTACTCCCATTGCTGAGAATCAGTGTTTTACCGTCAGTACGCTCCAGAGCTTGTTCAAAGTTAGACATAGTGCATTCCTTTTGGTTAGGACGCACCACACCCTCTCGGGATGATGCGCCCGAGTGGGTTAGTTGAGAAGGCTTAGCCGTCAAGTCCGTAAATTACGGCGGAGCCGGGCTCCATCTCGACAACTTGTGCGCTTCCTTCTTCTATCAGCTCCTGCATGTAACCAGACTCAGCATCCGGATTACGTTCGCAGTGTTCGTCCCAGCGTTTCAAAAGCCCTTCTGTGGCTTGTCCGTGGGTCTCACCAAGGCCGATAAACTCATAGTGTCCTGTGTTTACGATGATCACCACCATAGCTAGTGCTCTCCTACAGGTCACTTGGTACATACAGGTCATCTTTGATGGCAGAAAAATCGACAGGAGACTGGTCCCCATAGGTTCGATTCACGCCACCAGCATCATCGACACTGACAAAAACCGTGCGGAGTAAACCGCTGGGCTTTGCAGGGTAAACGATGCTGACATGCTGACCTTTGTACTGTTCTGACAAAGTGCTTTGAAGCTCATCAACCGAACGGAATTTCCGGTCGCGGCCAAAGTCCTTAATCTTGATGTCGCCAGGGATTGGATTAGTCATCGTTACCCCCTGCCAGCAGTTTATCTACTGAATGGCCGAGTCCGTTACCAAACCATTTGTCCAGAGCGTCGATTTCCGGGAAGTCCGATTTCACCTGAGCAACAACACGTTCCATTTTGCTGAGAGCATCCTGGAACTCAAGGCCATTACCTGCGGCCACCTCAAGTTTGCACTTGATGTAAGCGGAGTAGGTATCACAGGCCTTAACCAGTGATTGTTCATAGCCACCGGGAGCGAAGGCTATGGCGACTGCATCCTGGAGTTCTTCGGGAAGAGTCTGGATGAGTTTGTCCTCTGCGGCCTTTTCCAGTCGTTCAAACTCACGCTGCAAAACAGCGTTTGCTTTCTTGACCGGTGTTACAACATCCGAACAGAGAACCTCGGCTGCATCATGCAACGAAGCATGAGCAAGCATGACTGCCAGATCCACCGACTTCCCTTGCTGAATGGCAATATTGCCAGCCAGGTAGGAAAGCAGGGTAACAACAGCGCTGTGTTCCAACACAGACTCCGGTTGAACAGAGTGCATCAGTGACCAGCGTTTGATCAGGCGTTGGCGCAAGGCCAGAGCTAGAAAGCCGAAATTTGAATTAGACATAGTGCCTCCAAAATTGGTTGGAGGTACACCAAAGCCGACCGGGCCTTGGTGTACCCGGTTGGGTTACTTAGTTATCTCGGGTCAAGCTGCTTAGCTATAGCGAGTAAAAACGGATGGAATGGATGATCTTGCGGGACACCCCCAACAAGCTCACGGGCTAAACCGACTGAGTTTGTAGCCAACACCTCTTTGACGGCCAGAATGATTTCATTGTCGATTTCATCCTGGGTCTTTCGTTGTTGGTCCACCAGCCGACTTAACTTGTCTAGGCTCATGCTTCTCTCCTTTGTTTGTGGGAGAGAACCCAGGAGGGGTTTCCTCCCGAGGGGTTAGGTTATTGCTGTTTTGGGCCAGCTACCGTTATAGCCAGCAAGCGCTGACAATGAAAAAAGAGTATGACAGCCACCTAAAAGGGTAAAACGCTGTAATTGCCCTTTTGGGGTGCAAAAGAAAAAGCCCTCCCGAAGGAGGGCTTTTTATGCGGCCAAGGACAAGCCTTGCTGTCCTCTTTGCAACTCTGTGTCGTCGCGGCGATGTAAGCGTTGAACCGCCTTGATCATCGTTCTGACATGTCGCTCCAAAGAGGCTGGATGGCGTTTTGACAGTAGGTTGATCCAGTCGAGATAGATAGCAAGCGCGGAACCTTCGGTTAGGGCTGCCTGTATCGCCTCATACTGCCCTACGGCACTCTGGACCACATCATTCACCCACTGGGCGTCAGTATTGTCCAAGAGCTCGCAGAGGGCCGTATAAGCCTTCCTTCTGGTCGCGGCCATGTAACGACGAATGTTGGCGTTTCCGCTCCCCTCTCGCCCTTCCATGACGCTCATACAGAATGCGCTGGAGTAACAAAGCATCGCGTCAGTCACGTAGTTAAACCATCGCTCCTGATGCCGTTTCTGTTCTTCCATTGCTTCCTGGTCAAGTTGCTTCTCGATGAACAACCCCGTCGGAGTACGGTGGTGCAGATGGTACTTGAACGTTAAGTGCAAGTTGACCCACCAGCGTACCGTTGCCAGTCTTCCCTTGATTTTTCGCTTCACCAGATCTTTGTACTTAGCATCGCTAAGCACTTTGACATCCTTGCGCTGTTGGATTCCTTCCATCGTCTGTAGCCCTGTAAGGCCCATCTGGTGGTAGGTTTGACCTCTTTGCATCATACGGTGATACAAAGCGCCTTTTCCTTTCGCAAGCTGGATTGCTCCGAACCGAAGGTAGAACTGCGCTGCACTACCGGGCGTATAATGTCCCTTTAGTACAGACTCCCTTAGTCGCGGGTATTCGTTCCAGATGATGAACGCAGCGGAGTCGGGATCGACTTTCACTTCATCATCTTCTGCGAAGCAAACCACCCTTCTCTTTCCGTCTGCGGTATTGATCACTTGCGCTGCCAACGGGTCATCCCCGCCGTCAAAGTAAGCCATTTCCGCTAACGGATCGGCCAAGCCATCAGAAAGCGAACCATCGCCCCAGCGACCAACCTTCAACCACAATGGCTTCGGAATTGGTGACTGAGGAACGGTTTCACACTGCGGCTCGTCTTCCAGCAAGTCCAGATCACCCATCGACCAAACCCTGTGGTAAATCTCCAGGGCATGGAAAGGCTTATCATTGAAATGATGGAAGGCCCACATGAAGTCGATATGGACTAAAGCCTCTTCCGATATGATCCGGAATTGTGGCTCTGCCATTCGACGGTTCCAGTCGTTATCCTCTGCTTGACCAGTAGCCAGCTTGTATGCCAGCTCATCAGCTCTCTTTTGCTCCATGTAGTCCATGCTGCAACAGACATGAAGCAATCGTTCTAGGAAAACAGGACTGTAAACGTCCGGCTGTATTTTGATGTATCCGCCCTCGTAAATCGTTCGACCTACGGGATGGCGGTCTTCCCATGCGTACCGGCGTTTTGCCAAGTAGCGCTGGATGCGGTTCAGCCCCGACATATAGCCATGCCTTTCAGGGTCCGTGGCAAGCAACGTCTCCATTGACTTATCCAACCCAACAGCCTGGCAAGCCCAGCAACCGAAGCGAGCGCCACAGGCGTCACTGGCCTTCTTCTCTGTTGCCGACCACACGCACTCCCCTGTTGCCGCCTTGTAAAGCTCTGCCGTAGTGACATTGCTCTCCAAGTAACTTGGCAGAGGATATGCTGAGCCCATGCCAGCGGATAGTAAGAACTCCCAGACATCACTCGCCAACCAGTTTTTCACCACATACAGCTCACCCCCATCTTTCGTCTTAATGACGCGATCTGAGCTTCCTCGCTGTTTTGCAATGTTGGCCGCACGAATAGTGCTTTCAGCATCACGACTGCCCAGCAAAAGGCAGACTTTCTGTCGAACCTCTTTGGGAAGCTCTCGCATATAAGCTGCCTTCGCTCTTTTGGCAGAGGTGATTTTTAAATCCTGGCTACACTGGCGGGCCGTGGAGTTGGAAAACGTAGGCAACCCCCTCCCAGTAAGGATTCGGCCCGTCCAACTCTGCGAGATCCCAGGCTTTGCTAGAACGATGGTCAGAGGAAGGTTTTCCTTCGCAATGAAACGCTCCAGCTCGGCCAGTTTCTGATCCGCCAGCCACCTTACCTCTGGGCTTTCGATCAGTGTGTCAGTGTGCAAGATGAAGTGGTGCTGGCTGATGGTCGCCCCACTCCTTACAGCCCGGATCAGGGCCATCAGGAACAGGTGCAAGACCGTTTCAGAATCTTTACCACTGGAATAGCCGATCATCATGGTCCACCCATCAATTAAGGCCGTGTGAATGGACTCAACCGATGACGTGATCAACGATGACAGACTGGTTCCTCTACTGGCATCAACGAAGTTCAAATCCTCGTTATCAGTCAGTTCTGACCAAACAGAATCCCACTTATCCCCACGCAAAAGCACTGGGATGGGTTGTTCTGATAGATCAAAGTTTAATGTTTGTTGCATAGGGCCTCCTGGATTAGCAGGGTGCCCATCCCTTCCGGGAAAGCACCCCGGTAGGGTTAAAATTGAATCCTGGCTATCAGACCTGAACTAGCTGCTACTCGACATCTGGTTGTCTTCGTATTGCTGCTTGGCCTGTTTCACCAGATCAATGTCACCGTCTTGCAGCTTTTGAATATCAAGCTGTAGACGAGCCTTGTGTTTCAACAGTTCAGCGACCGCATTATCAATGTGATCAATGAGCGATTGGTTTTTTTGGATGGTGTAACTGTTGAGTTCATCGAGCAGGGGCCATGCAACACTCGAATGAGTGTTGAGCAATGGGTACTCTGCTTCGATCTCACAAACCACACCGTTTGCTCCTTCTCTGTAATGAGGGAACCCGACACGCAGACCGATACGACGATCCAGCGCTGCATTTACAGTACATTCCAAAGAAGTTCGGTTTGAAAAAACATCGTTGACGTTTTTAGACATGCTATATCTCCGTTCAGTTTATGACGGAGCCCCCCTAACAGGAGGTGCTCCCGTCAGGGTTGATAATTTGCTGTTTGTTTTTGGCAGCCAGCTACCGCACTTGAGCGCCTAAGGCACTTTCCGAAGCACCCTGGGAAACCGAGATGCTTGGGAAAGCGCGGGGTTTCCCCCTGCGCTGATTACCCTTTTTAAGGGGCCGGTACGCCGATTTCTCGGCGCACTCAGGTTGAAGCTACACAGTCAAGAACCAACGTTTCATAGGGACGGTGATGTCTATCATCCCGTTTCCACATGGATTCTGGCCCCAGAATCTGTAGGTCGTCTCATAGAAGTCAAACTCAGACAAGGACTGAATCTGCGCTTCTGAGATCGGCTCAAATGGTCCACCGCAACCGATGTGCATATTGAGCCCATAATCTCGAAGCTCTAGCTCTCCGAGATTTAGCGTCTTCCCGCCCACACAAGCAACCAAGTTCTGGTTTCTGACGTCGCCTTCTTTGAACAGCAAAGCTGACTCATCGTAGCTCCCATATTGGTTGGTAAACTTCACAATATGCCCGTGCTTAGGTGAGGTTTGTTCCGACAACTCTTTCAGTAATCGCTTTACGCTTTGAAATCTCGCGTACAGAGCTGGCGTAAACTGCCCAGAGTAGTTCAAGTTTGGGCAGATCATTTCAAGCATCTCATCAGGTACAGATTCAAGCCCCATTTGCGCGGCCAATGGCTTCGCCTTTTTCAGACCTTCCTCAAGCACTCTCTGATTTACAAGTTGTTCTAATGTGTTCATTTGACTCTCCACTTTCGAGAGAGCAATGCAAGCCGTCTCCGGACTTACATTGCCCGTTAACGGCTTTATTGGTTTATCCCAAGAGGTACGGAGCTACGCCAGTCAGGAAGCCCATGACTCCCAACACAGCGCCAACCACGCCCAATTTGATTGACAGTTGGACACTTTGATCCGGATGGTTCCAGAACCACTGCCAGACTTCCCAGCGCCTGGCTCTGCGAACCTCAAGATTTACAGTGTCTTTAAAACGAACACCCAGAGCATCTACCGCATCGTAATCCAGCGCGACCGCCAGCTTTGTGATGGATAAATTCCCAGGGTTGCCCATCGCATACCGGAGAACCTTTGCTTTGGTCTCTGGGTTTACGATCATAACCGGCTCCCTCCTGAAAAAACGGGTCTTGTCTTTTCGCTTGGAATCCATGTTGCGGTTATGGAACCTGGCAATGCAGTGTTGAAGGCCTGAATCCTCGGGAGGTAAAGGCACAACAGTTTCGATTTTCATGATTACTCTCCTTTCGGATAGGCCGGAGCAAAGGCCTTTCGGCATTGCCCCGGTGAGTTACTAATGAACCAAAGATGAAGTGACCATGATTGCGTCTCCGGACATCATTACCGGGAGATATTCGCAAGGCTCATGGCCGCAGCTCTTTTTAGTTCCGTTAGGTGAATAGACAGCCAATTGACCATCCATAATGTTGAAGGGCATCCCCTGTTTTTTCGCTGCCGGTGACAGCTTGAGAGTGCCCTTTGCGTCAACCAATGCCGTTGCCCAATGGAAGTCTTCACCACCGATCACCGGCTGTGATTCATCCACGACTTCGACCATGATTGGCATCATTCCAACCCAGCTCCACAGGCTGTTCCCTAATGCGAGGGCTAAAGCCTCGAACGCGGGAAAGACTACCGATTGCCCGAGAATCTGGTGGGCAATAGTGTCCGACAGACCTTGGATGAGTTCCTCTGGTATCCCTTTCACTCGACAATGTTCTGTCGGTGTAAAGATGCGAGACAACTCCGGCTGTTCTGGATGAACAATGAAAGGTTCGGTACTTCTGCATTTTGCATAGTCCTTACCTATGGTGCCGCAAAACTCATCGTCGCCAGTCAGAAGCTGGCGAGAGAACCCCTTGCCAGCAGCTTTGTCTCTCAACTCCTTCTCAGCCAGATAGTCAAATGACTTCCAACGTTCAGAATCGAGCGGAACTGGCTCCAGGATGTCCTGTATGCGACTTTCCTTGGTGCGAACAGGCTGAACCTTCTCAAGTTCAAACCCGTCGATCCCGTGGGAAAGCGCAACAACACAAAGACGCTTGCGGCGCTCAATAACCCCAAACTCATTGCCGTCGAGAATGCGCTCTTGTAGGGAGTAACCCAACGAAGAGAGCACCGAACGAATCACTTCCATCGAAGCGGTGTTCTGGTACTCAGGCACGTTCTCAATCAGCACAACGGCTGGGTTTAGCGCTTCTACGAATTGCAGGAAGTTGAAGAACATGGCACCTGCCGCCTCATGCGATTCGGCAAACTCCAACTTGTTCTTACTGCGACCTGACTTTGACGCGCCGGTACACGGTATGCCCCCCATCAAAACATCCACCTGTGGTGGGCGTTTGCTGAGATTCACAGCCTGGATTGGCGATTCGATAACAATAGAATCTTCGTTCCAAAGCTCCGGGTTATTTGCCAAAGACGAATCGAGATATTTCCCTTCCATCTCCACGGCCACAGATATGGCACTGGCAATTCCCGCCTTGTGAAAACCGGCGTGAATCGCTTTATCAAGCACACCACCCCCATGAAAGAGGCTGCATACCGAAAGCGATTCTCCATTCTCCAGCTTACTGATAAGCCGGTTGACGCGCTCGATCACTCGCTCTTGTTGATGGTGAGCAGAGATCACAATTGCGCCGTTACGGATGAACACGCGGAGCATCTCTACACCGTCAAAAACGGTAGCAAGCTCCTGCACGGTCAGATCGATGATTGGAGACACCCGGCCATTGCGCTCGCGCTTACTGATGGTGAACTTACCCTCCTCTTTGACGCGAAGCACAACCTGGGAATCTTTCAGCTCCAGATCATACTTCATGCCAGGATAGTAACCTTCACGCAGTAGCTTTTGGCCTTCCAGCCAGACGCGCTTCTTGCCTCGATGTTCTCCTAACTTGGTGTTTACGATAGTAGCCATGAGCTCTCTCCTTTCGGTTGAGAGGCCACTACCGTCCCAATCGGGAAGTAATGGCCCCGATGGGTTTAAAGTGGTTCTCAGTTCACAGCGATGCCGTGAGACTGAATGGCATTAGCAAAGCCAGCCATTTGTTCAGGGAAGGTGTAGCGGTTGATGTCCTGGCTGCGAGCCAGATTGACATGCACCTTCTTCACCTTCGTTTCGTCAGAGTCGTACTTTTCAAGCGCCAGCTTCTCAGCTTCTTCCGGATCTCGGCCCAGCGAGTAGGCGTAAATCACAGAGGTGAAGCCAAGTCCTGAGCCGAATGCGTAGACTTGTTTCTCGAAATGGACGTCAGCGAAATAGATGCTGAATCCGGATTTGAGGTTATGTTTTTCCATGATGCACTCCAAATAGTTTGGGGGCGCACCACGTCCCGAACCGGGCGGATGCACCCGGTTTAGGGTTAGTAGATTGCTCAAGCTGTTACGCCAGCCTGAGCCTTTATTGCTTCAAGCACGATCTCTGCTTCCTTGATAGAACCAGTGCTGTACAGCTTATGCAGCACCCGGCCAAGGTTCACAGAGATCTTTTCTTTCACTTGGAGATACTTGACATAGAAGTCATACAGTTTCTCCGCCTGCTCAAGGTGGGACATGCTCTCAACGGGAATGGTATTCCCTGGATTGCAGTACCACTTTCCGAGCACCTTTTGTACAAATCCCTCTTTGTCTCCTACGAACTGATTTGTGCCAAACACCCCACTGGTTGGTGAGCGTTGAATAACAGAAATCGGATTCGCAAAGCTGGCAAGAGTAGTCATAGTTGTGGCTCCATGTTTGTCAGGGAACCACCAGCCCGAGGGGCAGTGATCCCCCAAGGGTTATGTAGAATGCTGTTTGTTTGGGGAGGCCAGCTACCTCACTATTCACTCTCGACAGAGAGCAAAATCTTGCTTTCCGAGGGGCACAAACTTTCACATGTGAAAGTCGATGCCACTGGGAAAGCAGGGGGTTAACCCCCCGCTTTAACCCGCGCTAAGCGGTTTAGGATAGACTTCACGCCTTCCCTTACTCCAGATGGATCGTAACCTGCTTCATCGCAGCAGACCACAAATGAGAATGGATGTACCTCATCGGACATCACCCAAGCCATCGTTTCCTGCTTGATTTCACTTCCAGCTCGACCATCAGCAAGGACTCTAAGGCTATGCCATAAAAGCCCATCACGTAACTGCCTTACCTCATCATCAGTCCATTCAGGCTTTGGCTCAAATGGAATGACTTCTGCGGTCTTCGGCTCTTCATCCAGGAAGAAAAGCGGCAGCTCAAGCTGGTTTTCCTTCTGGATCATCTTCACTGCATTCATGGTGACTCCTTTTACGGGCACCATGCCCCCACAGGGGCATGAAGCCCCCAGTGGGGTTACAGTCATAGTTACTTCACGCCTGCCAGTTGAGAATTGATGTTCTCTTCCAGCCAGCCTTGAAGCGATTCAAGGTCACGTTTGTCTTCCGTATTGCTGGCTTTACGTGCATCTTCCGACACAGCGCTCAACATGGCGTTAGCCTCAGCAAGTGATTCAACATTGTTCCCAGGGAACACAATCGTTTGACTGTGATCTTTCATGGTCTTCTCCTTTGAGAATGGAGGACCGTCTCCCATCAGGAAGAGCGGCCCCGTGGGTTAAAAGTAAAAATCCTCCAGCTCTTCATGGTCAGGCTTTCGCTCAACTGGTCGAAGCAACTCAGCTTCATCAGCGAACTCAAGCTCAGGATGAAAAGCAGGATGAAATCCTCGATGCCAGACTGGACGGTCATTATCGAGGTCTAAGTAGCAGTGCCTCCCACTGGCTGGGTGATAGCAGTAAAGCCACTGTCTACCACTAACGGTAAACGGCTTCTCTGCACCTCCACATGCCGGTACAAGGTTATCTGCTGCTATATGCGCTACAGCATCCATAGGATCAGTCCTCATCTTCGTCATCACGAACACAAAGATCACGAGCAACTATTTCCGCAGCTATCAACGCATAATCGTTGCCCTGCCAGAACCACCGCTCCGCCAGCTCATAGGCTTCGCTGGAAGGTTCGCCATAACCATGAGCCACCACGTAATCGTGGAACACTTCATGATCAAATGCCTTGCCATCAGCTTCCATGAACCAACCGACAGGGCACTCCAGAATGCGATGCCTTACGACATCTCGCTCTGAATACCCCTCTCTGACGGCTTGCTCCAACATTTCCCGCGACATACCAGGAGGAGTGATGATCTCTATGCTGATCCCGTCACTTCCTGCAAGATTGTCCTCGTATGGAAGACCGGCAAGTGTAAGGTGATTGCGCTTGCACCAGCCGATGGTCCGAAGTATCCGACTTTTGTCAGACTCCCTGGCCGTGTATCGGTTAAGCTGCATAGCCACCTCCAGCACACTCCCCATCTTCGATTTCACTTCCGAGCTCGACCATTCCAATCAGGTCAAGCTGGGTCATGTCCGAATCCAGAGAGCAGTCAATTGCTGACTGAATGATGCCTTTGTGGGCCAAGCCTAAAACGGACTTAATAGTCGAAAGCAGAGACTCGGCTTCGCTCTCGATTTGCTCCAGAATGTCTTTCCATTCCCAGTGCTCAAACGGTTGCCAAACGACCAGATCCTCAGGCTCGTCTCCCCGTTCGACACACTCAGACAAATACTCATAAGCCTTGCACCAATTCTCTTGTTGGCCCAGTTCACTGAGCACTAGAGCGGTAGCATGACCGTATGCGATTTGTTCAACTTTGGTATTGATAGACATTGTGTTTCTCCTCGTAATGGATAGAGGAGCCCCACCCGCAGGAAAGGCTCCTCCGGATGGGTTAAATTTCCAAGGTCACATCGGTTTTTGCTTTAGCGCAGCAAACCAACACTTCCCCTTCTTTGACAAATGCGATGGGCGTCTCGTCATAGGCCACTTGACCTTCGAGTAGACGAACCCGGCACATGCCACAAAAGCCACTGCGACAATGCGTTTCAACAGTGAGGCCTTTGCTTTCGATTTGCGCCAACAGCACATTGTTGCTGGCTTGAAGTTGTACGTTCATGGTCACGCTCCTTTGTTGTTGATGAGCGCGACCAATCCCCTCCGGGATGTCACGCCCCGGTTGGGCTACTCAGCAAGTGCATAGACACCTACCTCGATGCGAATAAAGAACCTGGCATCTTGAAGAACTTGCCTGACCTTTGCTTGCCAGTGGTTGTTCTCTCGATGCTTTGCGTAGGGTTCAATCTCTTTGTAAATCTGCTCCAGCTTCAACGTTTTCCCCTGTAGGGTTCGGCGTATTGCAGCTTTCCACGTAGTCGAAACCATATTGGTTGCTCGACGGTGTACGGCAGCAAGAAGACAGAGCGATGAGGCAACGTCGTTACGACGAAACACCAACAGCTTTTCATGGGCGATACGCACCAGCTTCCCGGAATACTGAGTTCGGTCACTCACACAGTTGTGCTGTGTTTTGATGATCTCATCCACCAGCTTCCCAGGTGCGATACGTTCCACAAGGCTGGACAGGTTGAAATAATCCCCATCGCGCCTCAGGTTTCCCATGAGGATTCCGTAATGCCCTCCTCGCTCACAGGCGTCATGAATATTCATAACGGCCAGCTCAAGGGCTTCAACGAACTCAGGCAAATTCATGCGGCTCATATCCCATTTGTTGGGCTCGCCCCACTGCTTACCTGAATACTGGATCATGTCCCAGTAAGGAGGGTGCCACCAGATCAGGTGTGCAGGCTCTCCGAGGAACGAAAGGAAGTCATCCCGCAACAGGTTGAACCCCTGATGCAAGTCTGTCCCTTTGAAACGGACACCAAGTTCATTGGCAACGTCGATGCTAGAGCCACCCCCAACACTTGGGTCTGCCACCAGCCCGTTCGGCTTTCTCATGTAAGACTCAATGAAGTCTTTAACGATAAAGCCCGAGCAGTTGCCTCGGTACTTGTTGTTTCCGTAAGGCCCCCTGTTTTCGTAGGAGCATACTGATGATTTGAACATGGCGTCCTCCATCATAGATGGGGCGCACCATGCTCCCATCAGGGGCCGGTTCGCCCCTGGTTAGGGATTAAGATCAAGCGTTATCTGCATACCACCAGCTAAGGCGATTGCAATCACGAAAGAAGGTTGCTTCATCAGGAGCCTTCATCATGACCACATCACCTTCGCAGTAGGTGCATAGCTCAAGCGTTGCTTCATTTTTCCAAAAGGCACTGCACCCCGATTCTTGATACACAACCTCCCATTTGGGATGTCGCAAGTACCGATGGAAGAAATCGAGAGTGTCACCATAAGGGAAGTTGAAGCGCTCCATCACTGAACCATTTTCTGTCAGTTCAGGTTTAACCTTGCCGGTTTTCAAGCGCTTCTTGATGATGCGCTGAACCCAACGAAGTCGTGCAAACAGCCGATTGGTGTCTTTCTCGTACCACTGGGGATTACGCTTGCTCCAGTAGAGCTTGGCGAAGATTTCCCCGGACAAATCCTTCATCTGGTTTTCGTTGAGCTCATCAAGAAAACGTCGAGAAGGTTTGTCGTAGTCAAGAACTGCTTCCAAAGCTGATAGGTTTTTCATAGGGACTCCTTATTGCGATTGCGGAGCCCCGTCCCCTCAGGGCTATCGGAGCCCCATAGGGTTAATTAGGGTTAATGGTTGAACGGCGATTTATCGAGGGTTGGTGAATCGAATGGCTTTACCAACGAAATCGGCCATCAGTCGATTCCCAGTAGAGCTGAAATAGCTCTGCCACTCTTTCCAACCACCAACGGATTCCACCGAGCTTGGAGACTCGAAGATACCCCAGATACGCATTTCACAACCTCGTTGCAACACTCGGTTTACCTGGTCAACCAAGTATTCCTTGTTCTGCAATGAAGAGAGGTTGCAAGGCATCTGCATGATCAGCTTTTCAGCTTGCTCGAAGTCGATTTTTTCAATCAACCCCGTGCGGGTATCCACAGAGAATGGAACCACCTGTTGACCGTGGTTAGACCACAACCAATGGGTGATATAGATCGGATTAACGCCAACTTCCGCTGGCACCAATACGCTGCCGCAAGACCGCAACAGCCAGACCAGACGTAAACCATCGAATCGATCCAGAGACTCCACATCGGTAGTGATGTCATCCTGGTAGATTTCAGGCAGCTTATGTTCGGCGGCGAGAGAGATCATTACGGATTTGAGATTGTTCAGATGAGACATGTGTGCTCCTTAAAGTAACTTGGGCACACAGAGCCTGTCAGGCGCAGTGCGCCCTTAGGCTGAGGTTGAATGCTGTTTGTTTTTGGCGACCAGCTATCGCACGTTTCGCCCTCAGAGAGGACAAAATTCACTTTCTCAGCAACCCTCAATGAAGGCCTCTGAGAAAGTGGGAGGGTATTCCCTCCTCACTTTGATTGTTCCACGAGAGCTGTGTGAACAGGAACGCTCAAACTGCCCTTTTCGGGTGCAAAGCTCAAAGACGCATCAACTGCCCCGTCTTTTCAGTTCTTCGACCAGATGTTCAGGCACCTTACTCGCAGTACAGGCCAGCAATACATCGAGGCCTACCGGCTTGTGAAAGCGCTTATTTGACCAGGAATCGCCAACTGATGACTTTGCCCAGTCGATTGCTTGCCCAAGACTGTGGAACTGCCGCCTGCCTGTGTATCCCATACGACTATCCAAAGTAACACCCTGGAACAGTCTCCAGTACATCGGAGGAATGCGCTTAGCAAGCAGTAAAAAAGGCGTCTCCGGCACTGTAGCCCTTCTACCTTTGTTCCGATGATACAAATCCAAAGATGAATGGAATTGGTTCATAGACTCTCCAAATAAAAACGGCCACCCCCGAAGGGATAGCCGTTTGTCGTTTCACTTCCTGTTAAGCTGCAAAAGCAGTCAATGACCGCTCCATCAACTTAAACAGTGTGCGTTGCAGAGCTGCCGCATCATCAATGACAATGTTCTTTTGGAACAGTCCTGACACTGCGGTAGTCTCTACCCCTATGCCGATCACCTCAACATCGCTTCGTTCACAGAGGTCAATCACTGAGCGACATGCCGGGGCGCTTTGAGGCTGCCCGTCAGTCACTACGATCAACATTTTTCGCTCTTCACGGGTCTTGGTGAGTTCAAAAGCTGCATACCACATAGCTTCCGCCATAGGCGTACCGCCAGTTGCTTTGAACCCAAACCGACCGGCCCGATTCTGAACCGTATCTCCATGCTTCACGACACTGAACACTGGCTGGTTCCGGTTGCCACCAAAAAAGGTGACTGCCGGGTTTACGCCGGGTATTGCTTCCAGAGCCATCGAAATAGCCAAGGACGCTTCCCGCGCAATGTCTTGACGCTCCTTTCCATTGGCGGCCTTGTAGGCCATCGAGGAGCTCATATCAACCAGGATGTGAACCGCCGTATTAGGGCGTTTCTTGGCTTCCGGCTTGAGGAATACGCGGGTATCACCCGTCACTACACGATGTAGTTTCCGAGCATCCACACGCTTCCCTGATCGTTGGTTACGGTGAGCAACTCGCTGGCTGGCCTGGACCAATCCGTAGAGCTGCGTTCTTATCTTTGAAGTGGTGCTCTTCACATCCCCTACCAGGCTTTTGCCAACAGCAGGGTTGTCCTGGGTGTTCACAGCAGAGCGAACAGTCATATAGCTACTGTCCCCCTTATCTTGAGCCACCCGGTTGAGCTCGGCTTTAAGTGCATCATGCGCGTCACCACGCAAATCACCGGCACCGGCATTCAGAACCTGCTGGAGCATTTTGGCCGCGTCTTGTTTCGCCGCGTCAGAATTGCCACCAGCCTGGCTTTGTCCTGCCTTGCTGCCACCATCAGTATCCGACTTGCCTTGGTCGCCCTGTCCTTTCGGATCAGATTTCCCGTTAGCATCGTCTTGCTTCTGGTCTTTACCTTGCTGATCACCACCATTGGCATCAGGCCCTTGGTTTTGATCGTTACCACTTCCGCCCTGACTGTTCTGAGGTTGGTTGCCACCAGCATTCTGCTGGTTGTTACCATCCTGACCATTCAGGGGCTTTTGCTCTTCTTTCTCCTTTTCCTCCTCGATCATCTTGATGATTTGGTCGGCCAAGGATGTCACCTCTGCGGTTGACTTAGTGTTCACAGCCTTACGCAGTAAAGCGTTCAGCCGAACAACAACACCCTGAGGGAACACGCGCTCGAATACGGGGGTAGCCGAATCGAGATAGGGTTGAAGGACGGATTGCCCTACAGCCTTGGTTTGCAACCAGTACAAACAAAACCCTGTCAGAATGGAGGCAGGGGCCTCTTTGTCTGTGACGTGCTCGTAATGACCAGCTTGAGCCATATAGCGAGCAACCTCATTCAGGGTCTGCGACGTACCGGGGAAGAGTTCCATCATGGCCCGTTCTATGCGGCAGTCCTCCAAAACGTTGGACAACTCAGCATGAAGACCTCTGCGGCGCTCAACACCAAAGTCCGTAAACCGGACATGGGCTGCTTCATGGGCCAAATACCCCCAGACAGCATCCATGTGAGGATAGTCGTCGGGGATATTCGGAACCACGATGGTCTTACCATCGGTGTATGCGTCATCGTTACCGATGGCGACTTTGACACCGAGTTTTTCACCATAGGCTGCGGCCACGATTGGTAGAGCGCTGTAAATGGTGCGTTTTTTGGACATATCTTTTCTCCTGGTAGGGAAGGAGATAGTCCACCCCTGGAGGGAATGGCTATCCCCTCCGGGTCGGTTTAGTTGAAGTGACTATTAGAAGAAATAGTCGCCATCGTCGTCAGTTTTAGGCAGCTCCTGGTTGAGAGGCTCCTCTGTCGGCTCCTCTTGGACAGGCTCTTGCTCTACCGGAGTTTCCTCAGGCAAAACCGGCTCATCCTCAACATCAACGCGCTCTTCTCGAACCACATCACCGGCATTGGATTCATCTTCCGATTCACCCTCGCCTCGTTCTGCAAAACTCTTGAAGAAGTTGTCGATGTCTTCATCCAGGTCAACAGCGTTACCACCGCTGTTAGTCTGTTCTGATTGAACAGATTCAGTACCACCTACCTGTTGCTGCTTGGTTTCGCCACCCTCTGTTGCAGGGATAAGCTCACCGGCTTTATCGCTTTTCTGTTCGGCCTTTTCATCTTTAGAACGGTCCCCCATCTGGGCTCCCGAACCGCCAATGTCATTAGCCATGCCCTCTACAGTAATCGAGCCATTGGCATACTGCTCGATGCGGTCCCTCTCGCTCATGATCAGCACTGCGGCCACGACCTGATAAAAGAAAGGCGCAACGATGTTTCGGCCATCGGCATGTTGCTCGTATCCCCGGAGGGTTTGGTCGAGCAGCTTGACCAGAGGGTTAAAAGCGCTGTTCAGGAAGCTAAGCCCATCCACCTTGTCGCGGATGTTACGGAGTGTCTGCCGAGTAGTGACCGCACATTGGTCTCGACCGGCCAAACGTTCCATATAGAACTTATTCGCTTCCTGAACCACTTCGGAGATGAGATCGTCACCCAAGCGCTCAACCTTGCGGTTAAGGCGTTTGGCGTTGGCCTCATCTTCGTTCACAGGCTGGATCATGAACACCTGGTACTCAAAGCCAATCCGCTCCTCGACCGTTTCCTTTGGAAGGGCTCCGGCACGGATAGCTCGTTCATACTCAGGGTTCTCCTGACACCATTCATCCACGGCTTTGTTGTAACCTTTGATGAAATCCTGTTTCAGTTGGTTAAACTGAAAGTTTATGTCATTCAGCTTGTTACAGATTTCATCGGTCTTGCTGACGGGTACGGCAAATCCGTTCATGAACGGCATACCGAATTTCAGCAGGAGGCGACGAGTTTCTGTTTTCAGGCGATGAAAGCCTTTCAGCTTAGCCGGATCACAGATCTTCTTACTTCCCAGTTGAGCTACTTTCTCAGGTGGAATTTCACCACCCTCGCCCAGCTTGAGATCAGATGCAGACAAACGGGTTTGTCCACTCCAGATGTCAAAGTCTACGTGGATAACACAGAGGCTTTGTAGATGGTTCACTTTAGTCATGATGCACTCCAAAAAGTTGGGGGCGCACCACGTCCCGAACCGGGCGGATGCGCCCGGTTGGGCTAGTAAATTAACGTTAATTTGCTGTTTGTTTTTGGCGACCAGCTATCGCACTTTTCGCTCTCCGAAGAGAACAAAATCTTGCTTTCCGTTGGAGACTCCCAGAATCCCCAAGGGAAAGCGGGGGAAAATC
Source organism: Providencia sp. PROV080 (assembly GCF_033688105.1). NCBI lineage: Bacteria > Pseudomonadati > Pseudomonadota > Gammaproteobacteria > Enterobacterales > Morganellaceae > Providencia > Providencia sp. PROV080. The sequence goes on along the minus strand of NZ_CP096347.1, from coordinate 49,559 downwards.
CCCCACTCACCAGTAGAACGTCTCTACTTCTTCCGGCAAATCATCAAGAGGAGCAAGCACGTCCTCATCAACAATGTACCGTGGCTTCACAGAGCCAGTAACCGTTACACGGCACCGCTCTGATGACTTCTCTCTGTACTGGTCAACATCCTCAGGCTTCACGCCTGACGCCTTATCAGCCAACAGCTTTTTGTAGTCTACCCGGCCAGCCGCTTTGTATCTCGTTACCATCACACCGCAGTAGTCGGCATGGAAGTATTCCCCCATGAGGGACTTCATGGTGTCGAGATGAGGCTTTTGCCTTTCTTGAAGCTCAGACAGTCGCTGTTTCAGCTCCTGAATCTCAGCATCATAGAGGCGGTATTCCTCAGCAGCAGCAATCCAACGGTTGACCTCTTCACCTTGCGGTATGTACAGGTCTCTCTCTGGATCTTTGTCGGGCTCCTTCTTGTCTACTACCTGTTGCCAGAACTTTTTAGCCTCGGCCAAGATTTCTTGAATCATGGCTTCGTCTCGGAGTATTGGAAACTCCTGAATCTGACCTTCAAAGTAGAAGACTAACCAGCCTTGCTTGGCCCCCGTTACCAGGAGCTGGTGTTGCACCTGCGGGTAATAAAGCTGGTATGCCTTGCTGTTTGCTTTCTCAGCACAAACATCTTCCCAGACAGTCGCACTCGGGCTTTTCAGCTCGACGGGCTCCCCGTTATCTCTCAGGCCATCCAGGGAGGCCCTCATGAGCGGGTATTGAACCGATTCGACACAGGCGGGGAGCAGCATGTCATCATACTTCTCCTCGAAAGCGCGTCTTGCAGCATCTTCGTTTTCTATCCCCCGGCGAACCAGCGGATTAAGACTCAGATCGACTTCACGCGCATACCCAGTCTTCTCGGCCCACAGTCTCCATCGTGTTTTGTACGGAGACCGATTGAGCAGGATAGCGGCGTCAGTGGCTGTTACACCTTGACGCCGCCAATCAAGCCAATCTTCCTCTCGTTGCGATAGGTTGACTATTTTCATGGACCTCTCTCCAATGGTTAGGAGGGAGATCTCCCCCAGCGGGGGAGTCCCCCCCGTTGGGGTTAGTAGTAACTGCCTTCCGCGCCCTCCTCTTCTGTAACAGGGATCATGTCCTCGTCACTCAAAGGCGGCATTTCTTCGGCACCAGGTTCAGCATTTGCAGAACCACCAGCGGCGGACTCTTGCTCGTGCGCTTCCTGGTAGTCAGGTTTCGGAGGCTCCATTTGATCCATCTCCTTGTCACGAAGGAATTGAGTCGCATATTGCAGTTCCGAACCTTCATACCGTCCCTTCACATACTCATGCGCCGCAGACCATGCGTTTTCAGCAATGGCGCGATTTGCGAGTTTGGTTAGGATCGGGTCAAGCTCTTTGTGCTCAATAGCCAAAGGCTCTTGGCTTTGAACTTGAGATGGTGAAGGGAGATTGGCAATAGCCGGGTTAATGGCCGATGCCTGCTCCATTTCACGGATGCGTTCAGCTTCATCCTGGTCATAAATACCAGAGAAACCAAATGCGACACGAGAACACTGGATCAGCGACTTGTGCCGGAGTTGACGCTTGGTGTGCGTTTGCCAGGGGCCATCAACAGTGTAAGCACCATTGCGACCTTGACCCTGAAACGGTTCACGGTACACCTCATCAATGAACTCCTTGATGCGGATAGGGCGAGATCTGTCCTTACGGTAAATCACGCATTCAATCCACTCAGGGCAGTCAACTTTCGCCCCCTGCATTCTGACCATCTTGTCCGAATACACGAACTCGACGCCATCATACTGGGGATGCTCGTTGATGATGCGGCTCCAACCATCAACACCTACTACCGGAATGATCCCATTTTGCTTGTCAGGAAACGCATAGATTTCCCGAGTGAAAGGGTTCAAACCGTACTGTTCAGCCACGATCAGGAGCGTCATCATCTGCTCATCGGTCGGGGCACTTCCATCTCGCTGCTTGAATGCGGTCGCCTTCAAAGTTTCATAGAACTTTCGGGTGTCCACGCCAAACCGGCTTGCGATACGGGTTACAAGAGATTTGTTATCAGACATGGTGTTTCTCCAATTCACGAATGAACGGTTTGAGGACACCATGACCCCCTCGGGGCATGAGTGCCCCCGTGGGGTTTAGTAAGAGTTGGCGGTGTTACCCGCCAGCCAAGTGGTGCAGCCGCATGAACGGGATGTCATCATCCCAGCCATAAGGAGCGGGACCATAGCCTCCGCCCATACCACCTTGCGGTGCTGATTGCTGCACAGGAGCAGATTGCGTACCGGCTCCTGTACGTTGCCCTTTTTGGGGCGCTGCACGTTGAGAGTTGTCCTGAGGTGCATTTCCACTACCACCAAGCATCTGCATTTCAACGCAGTGTACTTCGGTGGTGTAGCGCTCGATTTGTTGGCTGTCAGTCCACTTCCGGGTGCGGTTGCTCCCTTCGAGATAGACTTGGGAGCCCTTTTTCAGGTACTCACCAGCGACTTCTGCCAAACGACCTTTAAGCACAATACGGTGCCACTCAGTATGCTCTCTTTGCTCGCCAGACTGCTTATCGCGCCACGTATCCGTTGTTGCAACGTTGAAGTTGGCAACGGCAGTTCCGCTTGGCATGTAGCGAATTTCCGGGTCAGAACCGAGATTACCGACCAGAATTACTTTGTTGACGCCTTTAGACATCATGACCTCCAAGTTATTTGGAGAGGGCCAACGCCCCTTTCGGGGAGCAAGCCCCCGTAAGGGTTAAAAAAAGTGATCCTCTTGTTCGGCGTCGATCTCTGCCAGGCGAATCAGCTCAGATACAAGGCCAAGCCTTTCTGCATCTGCTCTTACTTCGTCGTAGCTGAAACCAAACCGTTCAATGAGGGGTTTTAGTGAATCAAAACGCTCGTAGTCGAAGGTATCACCCTGTTCATCACAGAATGCCACCAGCGGCTTCTCTACGTTTGAAAAGTCATCCGCGAAACGCTGTTGCAGGTAAACCAACATCAGCAGGGGTTTGTGACCATGTTCCGGGCGGAGTTCACCAGCGCCTTCCAGCGTAGCTGGATGGATAGTGTTTTCGCCTAGTCCAGTGCTAACCCCAAGCTCATAACCGCTGTCAGTACGCATCAGCACACTGGGTAGCAAGTCATTTGAGCCTTCGCTCCGAGCAACCTCAAAGCCGATTAAACCGGCTCCTTTGGCAAAAACCCCAGCAACAAAACCTTTGAAGAGGTTTATGTCACCTGGAGGTAACTCAGAGGGCGGAGATAACAGCCAGTTGAGAGATCCCAAGCTGGCTGTTTGTCCGGCTGAAACATTCCCCCCTTCCAGCACCGTCTGTGTCTCTGCGTTTACCAGCACCTCATCCAGAAAGGTGTACCCCTGGCTGAGAAACTGTGACACATACTGGCTTTCTTTGTCCTTGTAGGACATTGGGATCGTGTCTGGGCCGTTAGCTTCAAAAGGTCCTTCGAGCTTTGTCTCAGACCAATTTTCAGCTTTCCCATCAGTGACGGTTCGGCGTAGCTCGACCATCGTGAATTGGCCTGGCTCCGAGGAGCTGGGCTCCCGGAGCAACTTGTAGCCAATGAAGACTTCTATTGTGGTTTCGTCATTGCCCCACTCTTTAGCAGTGTAACGACGGCACAAACAGTCATTTTTCTTCATGCGTCACCCCTTAGCGCCATTGGTCCCCGAACACATCCTTCGCAACACGCAGGATGGCTTCACGCTCCTCTTTGGCCGCACGGATAAGCAGAGCTTGATCCAGGGCGTATTCAAGAGCATTTGGGGCACCACGGAACGCTAGAGACAGTTTCGCCCAACGCACCAACGTCCGAGTGGACATGGTGACGCTGATCTGACCATCTTCACCGTTTTCGCCAAGAAACAGTTTGCGGACCTGATTAGCAATCCGAACCATTCCCTTCCGCACATTTTCCGGAAGTTTCGGAGTAACACGGCCAAGAATGCTGAGTTCAGCTTCCTCATCCGCATACCCTACTTTGGTGAAACGATAGCGATCCATAGCTGCGAGGTTCTGCATCATCACCCCCTGGTACAAACCAGAAGCATCACCGGACCCCGTAGAGTTACCAGTAACGACCACACGAAACATCGGGTGCGGCTTGATGATTTCCCCGCCATTCTGAGCGATCACAAGGGGACGCCCTTCAAGGACATCGTTGAGACCAGCCAGCTCGGCAGGGTCGGCCAAATCCACCTCGTTGATGAGGAGCAGATGACCTTCACGCATAGCGACTGCCAGAGGTCCATACATGAACTTCATGACAGGTGGTTGACCAGGCTTTTCCGCGACCAGAGCGTGATGTCCAATCAGATCTGTCAGCTCCATCCGCCCGTGGGCAGTGATTTGCTGAACAGGCCAGTTGAGACGACCAGCGATCTCGGTGATACCTGAGGTTTTGCCAGACCCGGTAGGGCCGGTTACGAACAATGCGTCACCGCCAGGCTCTTTGAGATAGGCCAAGACCTCTCGCAGAAACTCTTTGCGGAAAACGTAGTTGGTATCAGTGGCAGGGATGAAAGGGTTTGAACCGTCAGCGTAGCCGATGGCCGTTACCTTCTCCGGAATGCTGGGCATACCGAAAACCTTGCTTACTGAGAATTGAGAGTATTGAGACATAGGTGCGCTCCTATTGTGACAGGCGCACCACGTCCCGAACCGGGCGGATGCGCCCGGTTGGGCTAGTAAATTAACGTTAATTTGCTGTTTGTTTTTGGCGACCAGCTATCGCACTTTTCGCTCTCCGAAGAGAACAAAATCTGCTTACTGATGGTATTCACCATGAGTAAGAAGACTTTTAAGGAGCGAGGAGAGTAGCCTCTCCTGGAGGCCACTCCCTCAATGGACGAACATCACCACATCGTCGTTTTGACCAATGACCCCGGTTTCTTTGGCCCACTTCACTGCTTCACTGTGCGCCTGGTAGGAGCTGGAATACAGTTTCGGATCAAATTTCACCTCGCGTCCATCAGCCAGATAGATGATGCCTGCGTGATCGTCGTAAACATGAAGATTCTGTTGCATTCGACATTCCCCCTGTAGCTTGTCGTCAAAGCCAACTGACACCAGAAGACTTTGAGGACAAGCCACAGAGGCTTGACCAGAAAGAGAGGGGTTGCCCCCTCCCTTTGCGTTGACTATCAGCAGTAACCGAACGATTCAGCGATTCTCACGAAAGGACGAGAGATTGCCCAACCAGTAGGGATACACAAAGCGATGATAGCGATTTCCATGATGTTGCTCCTAAGCAAAAAGGGGCAACATCCCCGTCGGGGTATGGTTGCCCCGATGGGTTTGAAAGTGTCGAAGATTACTCAGCGACAGTTATTACCAAACAAGTTCCTTGCCCTTACGAAGGTAAGTCGGGATTTCGAGATAATCCCAGTCAGGTTCTTGTTTAGCGACTTCTTGAACTTGAGTTACCTCAGGTTCAACGACTGCTTTGGCTTGTTCAGCCTTGGCAGCACGTTCTTTGATGACGGCCTGTACAGACCGCATTGCAGGAACTGCGAATTTGTTCCAAAGGAACAAACCGATACGCTGGAACACTTTAGCGAGAACGATGAAGGAAAAAGCAAATGCCTTCGCGCCTACGTACAGTGCGCCCAGAGATGCAAGCAGAACTACAATGAAAGTGATGATGTGCATGGTGTTGCTCCTATGTAAAAAAACAGGGGCAACACCCGAAAACCGGGAGAAGCCCCCGGCTTGGGGTTAAGTAATGCCATACGGCATAAGACTAGATGCTGTTTGTTTTCGGAGACCAGCTATCTCACCTATAGCCGCAGAGCGACTAAGATGATTCAAATATAGCTCACCTTTGCTAAACAGAAAACGCTGTAACTGTCCATTTTGGGCACTTCGAGAGGTCAGGTTACAGATTGACCGCATTTATCCTTTCCAGTGCGTTTATCTGTACCTCAAATTTAGGAGTATCTCTAATGGCAGAAGCACAAGTAGCACTGGACACAAACAACGACCGCAGCAACCACTACTCTCGCCCTGTTTTCAAGCAAGTTCTGAAAGTAAACAGCCTCCAAGCTCAGCGCGTCATGGAACGCAGCTTTGAGCGAGTTTCCAACTCCCTGTTCTCCATCGACGTGATCCTTCGCATCATCGGTGAGCAGGACGAAATCGACCAGGTTGAAACCGTCATCCTGGAACACATTTCCAAGGTCTCCGAAGACCTGGACAAAGCTACCGCCCAGCTCAACAAGCTGATGGAAGACAACGGCATCGACATGATGCCCGGCTACACCAACCCGAATGAATACACCATCGAGATCAACTCTCCTCAGGTTGCTCAGTTTGCACACCTGATCCGCAAACTGGATACCCTGATGGGGATCGTTGACACTCTCTGGCTGAACACCGTACTGACCAGCAAGCAGCGCACCGACGCCACTTACCAATGGCAGCAACGCCTCATCAAGCTGGCCGGTCGAATCATCGGCATCGAGAAACGGGCTCGCATTTCCGCCCACAGCAAAGGCAAAGAAGGTGAAGTGGCCGAAGCCGCTCCGGAATCTGCAACCGGCGACAAGGAAATCGCAGACGAAGCCGAGAAAACAAAAGCAGCATAACCCAGCCCAAACCTTTGCCCCTCGCCCGAGGGGCTTTTTTTTGTCTTTTATGGTTGCATTTTTTGATGCTGTGATATTATCGAAGTAAATCAGATTCAACTCAGGTAAGAACGGAGAACAACATGAAAAAGGCTTTAATCACCACCGTGGCTCTGGCTGTAGCAGCTCTATCTGGCTGTGCATCCACCAGCAGTTACGAACCCACAGCGTACAAAACCAATCACAGTCGCGCTTACAACATCGCGGAGGCCGGTGGCCTGGTAACAGGCATCCAAGACGCTTCTGTTCCGCGTGACAAGCTGGAGCGTCTGACCGACACCAAAACGTTTGGGGCAGCCTACGTGCTGTCTGGCTACATGTCCCCTCAGCTCGGAATGACCGACTGGCAAGGTGGCTTGGTCAACCTTGCGAACTGGGCTATCGGCCCCAAACAGCATGGCGCTCGCAATAGCTTGATCGCTTGGATGCCTGCTAACGAAGCAGTTTCACCGGCAGACGCTCAGGCCAAATTTCTTTCACATGTGAAAGTTTCCATTGAGTCAGCGCTGACTGATTTGGGTGCCAATTTCACGCTTCTGTATGACAAAGATGGTCGCCTAACCTATCAGTTCTACAAGAATGAATGGGGTTGCCCGACGTGGGTGAACGGACAAAGTAAGGTAGCTGACATGTGTTCCGTTAAGGTGAAAATCGTGGAGCCTCGCCTAGGGTCAGCTCCTAATTTTGTCTCTGGCGTTCAAGGTACAGCGTATGCCTTCACATCAGGCCATGAGACCGCATACAACTTTGTGAATGTCGGTAATGGGGCAGCAAGCCATGCTCCTCAGCAAGCGATCTACGCAGCTATTAGCAAACAGCTACCAGCTTGGGCCTACCTCTACCTTGCTCCAAAATCGGTTGAGCTGGATAATGGCGAAAAAGTTGCTTTCCCTTACCTTCTTGATCAGGGAAAAGCAGAGTTATTTGTTTACCCAGAAGCGTAATCAATCTACATGAGAAAGGGGCCGAAAGGCCCCTTTTTTTATCCACCACCACCAGTTGGCGCGCCTGTTTGAGGGTCTATGCTGTTTGTCGCCTCTTTTCGCTTCGCGTCAATATCAATCCCTTCCAACCGCTCCAACGCCCTTTCCTGAGCATTCTTCCGCGTCCCGTCAATATTGAAGTCATTCCCTGCTCCAGTCAGCGAGTCGAGATTTATTGAGGCCGGATCAGGGAATTTACCGTTCTGCTGTAATATCCCAAGCCACTCATCCAAATTAATTTTGCTCCAATCAATTTCGGCAATTTTATCTAGTGGAATCCCTTCACACTGAGGATTTTTGGGGTCTCCAAAGTTCTGCCCCAATTGAGGGCGAACCTGTTCTTGTATAATACGAGAGAGCGGAGAATTGAAGCAGCAATACGCTTCTCTTTTTTCAATACAAGCGCCCAACACCTTAGATTTACAATAAGAGCCTACATAGGTGCAATTCTTGAGCGCTCTTTTGGCGTTCATAGTGAACTCTTCTTCCTCGCACTTATAAATCATCTGGATCATCACCATCGCAACGACATAGACGGTATATATCGTCATGGCAGTGCTAAGCCATGTTGTCGCAGTCTCCATCATTGCTTCGGCAGCTTGTTCAGATGCTGCGGCAGCCGCCTGCTCTGTTGCTGCATCTTGGCCTGCTGATTTCATGACATCCATCATCACTTCTTTGACTTGCTCTTTGAGCTGGTCAATGAGTTGATCAACAAACTGCTCTACAGGCTGGAAGAACGAATCAACAGCACCTGAAACGTTCTCTATATAACTTGTGAACGGTTTTGTGACTTCTGTCCACCCTTGAAGGGCAGGTTCCCTAAGTACCTGATAAGCACCTTTAAGCGCATTACCATCAGTCAGCCCCATCACTGCGCCATCGAGCTTTGGAACGGCCATTATTAGGTTCAGATAATCGGCAAGAGATATATTGGTTGGCTTTTCACAGCAATCAGAAACTCCCCCAACAGCTATCTTGCATTCGCCAGCTTCCCCTGCAAAAGCAGAGCAAATAACGTTTTCATCCCCGGTAGGATTGTCATCCCCATCTTGGCCTGTGCAGCTCATATCCTGCGTCATGAATTGGGCTGCATTGAGCAACGCAGTAGCGCGAGCAAAATCAGTGCTTTGTGTTTTGGTCAAATCAAGGCAGTCATCTCCCATGCAGCGTATAGGCCCACCGCACTGGTACTCAGTTTCCTTTTCCAAGGTCGGAACAGAAACATCTGTACCACAGTCATAAGTATCCTCGTGGACGTAGCACGTACCAGAACTTCCCTGAGCACCATCAACACATTTGGAACTGATGAAGCCGCACTGAGGGTTTTCTTCATATTTCTGACAGCTATCGAGATTCCCGCCCGTGTTTACCGGACAGTGCGTTTCACCTTGAGGGTCTGTCCAGCAGTCCATTTGCCCCTTATAAAAGTCATAGTCAGCTTTAACTCGAACCTTTTTGCATAGTTTTGGAATACCAGGCAAAGGTGACGGCTTGAGTTGAGATTCGCAAACTTTGATCCCATTGATGACTGTGCAGCCCGTAGCATCAGTCGGGTCATCTATACATGTGATCTCGCCTTCCGCAAAACCATCTACAACCCCTTTGGCTGAATCCATGCAGCTCTGTGGAGCCCACTCATCCTTGGTAATGGCTTTTGATGGGTCATAGCGTAGCTTTATGCGGCCAAAACCCTCACCTGCGCCAGTTACTGAAACGCGGATCTTAAACGTAACAACATCACCATCTTTCACATTCTTGAAATAGGGAGTGACATCAATATTAGGGTTTCGCTCCCAACTTGTTGACAATTCACATCGGCCAGCCGTTTCTGGAGGGAAATTGCCGTCAGGGCCGGACCATACTTTAGTTTCCTGACCTGATTTACCAACCCAAACTTGCATGTAGTCATCCCACTTGGCGTACTCAAGAGTTGCAGACACTATGGCGTCTGGATTACTGACTTGGACCCGCGTGTATTCCTCATAAATCGAACAGTTGCCACTCCAGTAGTCGTTACCAACTCGGCCAATCCACAACTCAGTACAGCCTTCTCCACAAGATTTGAGGTTATATGGACCATCATAGTGCTTCACCACAGAGGCATCGTAGTCATGGACAACCTCACAGTCCGCGCTTTGATCTACAACACGCTGACACCGTTCATACTCTGGAATGTGGGCGTTGATAGTATTCTGATTGATGGTTGTTTCGGCAGAACAATCCCCAAAGCCACCTGCGATGAGGTCCATATCCTCATAGGTCTTTTTGCTTAGATTTAGTACAGGGTCATTACTGAAATCAGGGCGTGATCGATTAGAGGCATCGAGAAGAACCTTGTATGCCGCACCAGAGATTGATGGATTAGCACTATTGGCATCACTCCACAGCGACCCTTTTGCATTATTCCCCACGCTGTCCATGTCATCGCCAGAGTCGTAAATGCCTTGCAGACCGCCCACATCAGGTTTATTGGCATCAGGGAAGTAATAACTATCAGGTTTATTGTTGGTCCCGCTCGTTCCGGGGAATAGATCATTGACATTAATCTGACTCCCCCCGTTCATTTGGAATTGACCGTCTTTCAACGTCGGCATAGAGATTGTGCCATCTTGCACAGTCCCCGAGCTCGACTTGAATGAGTTTGAGAGGTTTTGTCCGAAAGCCTGGGCCTCTTTACCCACCGCTGTGATGTCCTGGTCTTGGCTACCGTTAGCGTAGGAATGTATCGGCAGCGCAGACATGGTTACTGTCAACAGCGAGGCCACAGCTTTCATAAAGTAATTATGACTTCGCATTGTGTTCTCCATTTCAACCTTCCCATGCTATCTGAGAAGACAAGGGCCACCTGTACGTGTAGTGGCCCTTTTGGGGCATAATCTAAAATGCCCGTGCAAATTCGTTAGGGTCTGCTCAATTGTTACAGCAATCATTCCATCGCCAGATGGTGTAAATAGGGTCTTGCCCAATTGCCGGTATAGTTCGCGCCAGACCCCACGTAAGAGTGGATTCGCCAATTACGTGAGATGAGTTTGTCTCTGGAACCGGATGCAATAGCGTGAATTTGTACTGCGTTTTGGGTAGTGTTGGGCTAATAACACCTCTACACATAGCCTCAGAACCCATTGTCTTCCACGCTAACCCCCGGCGATGCAAAGCAGCCAGAACCCTTGTGCTAAGAAGACTGCTATCGCGGATAACACCTTTTCCACCATTCTGGTTGCCACTAAATGGATACAGGGTGCCCCATGAACCAGCACACCAGAAAAGCTGTTTTAAAGGTTTTCCAGCGGTTGATGAGACAGCATCAGCAGTACACGCAGCCGCCGCAATTGGGTTTGCTACTGCCGCCGCCTCTGGATTGGTAAAAAAAGCGAGCTCATCATTGTTCCAGGTCGGGTCGAGCTCCGACATGTACATGATGTCGAGATCCATATACCCATCAGCATTACAGGTCTGCTTAATAAATAAATCGAGCATCACCAACAGAGGAAACGCATAGTAGTGATAGTGCATAAAAGAACCATCACCACCATCCATGTCTCCCATGCCATGATGCCCTTGGTTAGTCCTATCAAACGGGAACCTGACACCATTCAAGACAGATGAGCAGCCAGGCACTCTCTGAAATTCAACAAGCCGTGCTGGCTCCCACATAGAAGTGGTGACTCCAGGCCGAGGGACCCCTAGATTATCCTCGCACATACACAGAGGGTTGCTTACGGCTTCACTCGGGAATGATCCGCCTCCACCACTTATAGGAACCCCTGCTACTTTGATGGGAAAAATACAGCTCCAGCAGATGTCAGTAATCAGTTTTCCGCCGATTACTTCCGCATTCTGGCACCCAGGGTCAGCCGATACCGAACGAACCCAAAAGACCGCGCTAACGGCAATGACCCGTAGAATTTTTTGCATCATGGTAAGGCCTTTACGTAATTCAAGTGTTTCTCCATGACAGCAGGCTTCCCGTGATAGAAACCTTGTTGCCATGACAGTCCAAGTAATTTGGCGCTCTCCCCCAATGGGAAGCTCTCCACCTGCTCAGCAATGAGCTGTATGCCTTTTCGGCGGCAGTGGAGGATGGCCGAGTAGTCTTCAAGCGACCGCAGTCTTCTCGCGTCAAACTTGCAATAGTGCCAGTCATAACGACTCAGGCGCTCCAGCGAAGAGTTTTTGTCTCCATAGTCATCCAGCGCCAGCTCAACCCCTATTTCGGTAAGAGCCTCCCATCTCAATGCGAGAGAGGCATCCTGAATGCCCTCGGTAATCTCGATGACAAGCCGTGATGAGTGATTCTTAGCAATGTCGCGGACAACCCTCCACCACGCTTTGAAAATGACGTCTGATTGCAAAGTATGTTCAGAGACATTCAGAAAAAGAGCTGGGTACAGATCCAAGCAATAATGAAGGTTGTCCTGAATGAACCGTGCCATCTCCATATCCACCAGCCCCCAATAAGGAGGTGATGACAGAGAGGATGGTGTAAGAACCCGGCCTTCGTCGTACCAACGAGCCAGTACCTCAGCAGCGACAAACGAACCTGTGCCGACGTCTTTAATTGGTTGGAAAGCCGGGGCAAAAATCATTCACCGCCCTCCTCAGCAAGTTCGCGGACAACAAACTTCTTGCCTCTGGCAGTAATGACGCTCGGTGTGTGCTCCAGCTCGAACCGGGTAATCAGATCTGGCGTCAGCAGATATACCGGCGCGTCAAAGTTGTCGGTGACACTCTTGTAGGAATCCCAGCCTTTGTCTTTGTCGAACTCTGTGGCGATATAGGTAATCCGTTGTACGCCAGGTTCCTGCTTAATTTCAGGCAGCTTCTTGGCGAGCAGCTCCATTTGCTTTTTGTCCAGCGGGTCGAAAACTACGACCGCTTGGGTAAATGGCCGCGTTCCAGGCTTGCAAACTTCCTTCGGATCGCACAATGGGTTGATCACGTCACCCGCGTGAGCGAACACAGTGCCATCCGGAGTGCTGATGTCACTGGTGATCATGACGCTAGGGTCAATTTCTCGTGTTCGAGATTTTGGCGCTCTGGGCAGCTCATTGAAATTCTGCTTGGTCCAGAAGCGCTCTATAGCCTGTTTCTTCTTCTCTTCCCAGTCGATATTGGCAAGGCGTTTCTTGGCAACATCAATAAGGTCTGGCTCACTGATTTTCTCCACCGGCCCCTTAACGCCGAGATCGCCTTTTTCTCCGTTATCCACTTCCCGAGCCAACCATACCGGGTCGGACAAACCGGAGACCTGGGCGACGACGTTTGGTTGTTCGCCAGGCAGCGGCTCATCCTCCAGCATCACAATCGTGGGAACGGCTGTGATGTTGTACGTTTTGAACAACGTAGGGTTGATGATGATGTTCGGCACTGGGTCTTTTTTGGCCGCGAGCGCCTGAATAGCTTTAACTCCCTGCCCCAAGTTCATTCCTTCCGGGATGCCACGGAACACAATTACAGAATCAGGCTGGCCTGACACCGCCGTTAGGACGTCATCTAACCCCTGTTCGCCAAGAGACAACGAGGCGAAAACCAGTATCCGATGGTCAGAGTAGATACCCTTTTCAGCCTGTTTCCGGTGCATCTCCTTGAGCGTTGGGTTAGTAGTTTGGAGCTGCTTGAAAAATGCCTTGGCTTCGGCCTGAGCCTCGTCCATGTGTTGGTTTTGCAACAGAGATGGCATTTCCATCTTCTGGGCCTTTTGGGCAATTTGCTTTCCTTTCTCAATAAGCGCCTTATCCTGCTCTGTGAGCGGAGACTCTTGAGCGTATGCCCCGCCAGCCACAGAGAATATCAACGCCACCAGAACGCTCTTAGAACAGGGGATATGCGCGGCCAATGATCTGATCATTTTTCACAGTCCCCCAGTAACGTGAGTCGAAGCTGAATGGGCTTTTGCCCATAAACCAGTAGTTATTCTCTTTCAGCGTGGTCTTGCCGTAAAAGTGGCTCTCTGGCAGATGTAGTTTCCCTGCGAGCTGGAGCCCCTCTCCGACGACATCACCATTGACGGTGATCTTCCACTTATCGTTGATCTCGACTTTATCCCCCGGCATACCGGTGAGGATTTTGACCATGCGAGTCCCGTCCTTGTAGAAAGGCTGCATGTTCTTGGCTTGGAAGGCGTAAACAGCTCCCCTCTCCAGAGTTTGGTCGTTCAGATCAATGAGGAAGAAGGTGTAACCCGGCAGGCACTTCTCCTGTTGTGGATCAATGCCAATACGGTAGCGGCTGGCAAAGGCCGCACCAGCAGCCCAAAGAACCAGTAGTGTCACACCGGCCTTAACCCCGAAGCGCTTCCAGGATTCCTTTTTGACGAAATACTTCTTGAGTGGAAAATTCATTTCAGCACCTCATCAGGGAGGTACACGTCACTTGGAGCACCGACGACAGCACTTGCGTCAAGGACCAAATAACCTGCGTCTTTCAACTTCAAAATTGCGTCATTGGTCTTGACCATCAGTCTTTCAACTTCCTCCTGAGAGGCACCAGCGGGATACGCCGACGCCACTTTAGCGAAGTCAACCACGACCACTGGCGGGGTTTGATTCAAACGCTGATGGATGCTTGCCGTTTGTTCGCTCATCACGTAGTAGCTACCGCCGAAGCCACCAGCGGCACCGAGAATGGCGGCGATTGCGATTGATTTAATGTCCATTACTGTCTCCCTGGTTATGCAGCCTGCTGACGGCTTCGCATCACGGCCTTGATTGCCTCAGGAATGCTCATGCCTTGTTTCACAAACTGGTCGATGGCGTTAACGTCCACCGGATCGGTCGAATAAAGCAGCTTCTGGAAGTCGCCCACTATCAAGCGTCCGACGCCCATGCCGCTCTTCGATTTGATAAAGATTTCTGAGTACACGCCCTGGATGGTGTGTACCGTCTTGAGGGTGTGGAACCCGCCCTCTGAAAGGGTCAGACGACCGCTACGTTTAACAGATTCCACGGTTTCTTCGGTTTGGCCGAGCAAGTACATGCTGGCCGAGTTCTCCGCGATGGCGCGGCCCACTGCGTTCTCATAGAGGTCGTTGATGGACTGCGTTGCAATGACAACGGAGCCACCGTACTTACGGAATTTGCGGTAGGCATGTTCCATGAAGACCGAGACCTCGCCCTCTTTGAGCAGGTCCCAGGCCTCATCCACGATGACGACTTTCTTGCGGTTACGTTCACCCAGGAATACTTCTTGCTGGATCTGGTAAATAAGCTGGAGCAGTACAACCTGACGCAAGTGCTTACGCCCTTGCAGTTCATCGAGCTCCAGTACAGTGAACTGGTTCTGGAAGCTGACGTTGTTCTTGCGAGAGAAGTATTTCCCGTAGCTACCTTTCGACGTAAAGGCGTAGAGCTGCTGACCAATATCCTTGAGGCGCTGGTCGTTTTCTTCTTCCAGACAGCGCTCAGCGATGTCGTCAACCTTCATCTCTTTACCTTTCTCTTCCCACAGGCGAGAAAGGACCTGTTTCAGCGCAGAGATTTGCCATTCATCCAGCAAGCCTTTGGCCGACGCCATTGCACAAACGAGGCTGACAATCGCGTCTTCTTCGTCCTCGTAGTTCTGTATGAGCTCGAACGGGTTGAGGCAGACGTGCGTTCCTTCTTCAAAGTGAACGAAGTCGCCATTGAGCATTTCCGACAGCTTCTGGTAGGACTTACCGGCATCAATAACCCAGACCTGAGCACCCTCGGACAAGTAGGAAAAAATCAGTTCGTTGGTAAGGAACGATTTACCCGAGCCGGATTCGGCTGCGATCACCAGGTTTTTGTTGGTATTACTGTCGTGAAGAGACAGACTCATGAGCTGGCCGTTGCGGGAAATCAGCGCTGCATGATAGGTCCCGGTCCCCTTCCATTCCCCAAACACCGGCAGGACCACAGCCGCCTGCTCGGTTGTCATGGTCTTGTAGCGGAATAGGTCTCGCACTGCATCCCGGTCTGTACAGAATGGCAGGCAGTTGAGGAACATCGGCAGAGCAACGAACTTATCCTCCATCAGCTCGAACCGAGATTCACGCCAGATGTTTCGTGCGGCCATCGCCGCCGCTTCAACACGTTCTTTGGTTGGAGCAAATAAAACCACCGAGTAGGTGATCTTGACTGGCTTAGCCCCCTCTTTCATGGACTCATAGAGAGTGTCGAAGCTCTCCTTTTTGTCCGCCAGCACCGGCACGAATTTGAGCATCGGCCCGTAGGCTTGGTTTACAGTGAACTGGCGTTTGCGCTCCAGAGTGTTTTTCGTGCTTTCTGCCTCAGGGAAAAACACATTGGTCACAACCATGTAGTTTTCTTTGATGCTGGAGTTGCCGCCGCTGAGATCCCCGGCATAGGTCAACGCATCACCAAAGTAGAAAACGTCAGGCAGCTTTTTCGCTGACATGACTTTCGCGTGGTAGTCCCCCAGCCTGATGCCGTTCTTGCTGACTTCCACATCAGTGCCGTAATCGAAGATTTGCTCGCAGATGGGCTTATCCATCTCCCAATCCACAGAGTCATGTCGCCATGAAGCATCCGGCCCCCAATTCAGGATGGTGCTCATGATCCGGATGTAGTTCACCGCCGTCATTGTGCGGGGACGCAGACCAACGGTTTGAAGCGATGATTCGACCTTCGTGCGAAGCTGTGCGAGCTGCTGGAGTTCGCTTTCAGTCGGGTTATTGTTCTTGATGGGGACTTTGCACGTAACGAACAGCTTGAGGTCTTGGATCAAGCCATTGTCGTAGATACCTTTGTTGGTCTTGGCAAATATGCGTTCTGTCGTGTGGTGCTGGAGGAAGTTAATCCGTTCCTTGATGACAGATGTCAGCAGCTCGTGACGGAAGCCATCACGCAACCCCATCATCCGGTACATCTCCTGATTGATGTCCGGGGAGCGGAACAGAACAAACTGGAGCGTAGTCTTCGACGGGAACTCCTGATTCAGGAAACCGTTCATTCGCTCCTGAACTTTTTCATCGGCACCACACAGGGGCTCACACATGAAACCAAAGCCTGCACTGTGGTCATCCATAAGGAAGACATGATCGTCTTCGTCATAGGCCAGGACAGGAATAATCCCGGCAGCTCGCAAGTGCTCCGGGATCAACGTTTCTTCGAGTTTCTTTTTGATGGTTACGATCATTCAACACTCTCCAACCATGATTTCAGGTTCTTCGGACGTCCTTTGCTGACACGACCATCCGGAGCAACCACGAACGGAACGCCCTCAATCCCAATGAAATGAGCTGTCAGCAGCGTTTGATCGTATTGGCCGGGGTCGCAGGTTTCTTTTGAAGGAAGGGAACCCAAGGTGTTGTTCATCAGCGCATCGAGCGCGTGGGTTTTGTCTTTCGCGCAGTACAAGTTCTTTGCCAAGCGGTTGGACTCAGCACCCAGAGCAGGAATCACGATAAATTTAAAGGTGTAATCATCCACCAGCGATTTGGCATCACCCATGAGCTGATGGCAAACCGCGCATCTAGGATCGACAAAGACCACCACCTCTTTGTCACCACGCCCCATCGAAACGGTGTTCAGCGTGTCCACATCCATGCCCATGCTCTTGAAGTGGATACGCTCCGCTACATCCCTCATTTGGGACATCGTGTTGAGGGGCTTCTTGCTCCACAGGTCGTAGATTTGTCCTGAAATAACAAATCGCCCGTTTTCAGAGAGGAACATGATCTGCCCATCACTTTGGACGGCTCGAACCCCTTTGATGGGTAGCTCTACGATGTCCTCTATCTTCGCCGCTCTGGGATCGGTGATTTCCAATTTCGATGACGCATGAGCCGTGCCGGTAATAATCCCGAACACCATCAGCGCCCCGAGTAATTTTGTCCGCATGTCTATCCCCTAAGATTGGATTACTGGATGCTGGGCAGTGTATCCGGGGGAGGGAAATAGACTCGCCTCTGTAATAGCCCAATTTGGACAATTCCAGCGCGATACAAAAAAAAGCCCGGTCTGAACCGGGCTTTGAGAGGAATGAACCTTAGTTCATGGTAACAGCTTCGGATTTGCCACCAGAGTCATCGACCCCAACCAGAGAGATGGTCGGCATCGTTTCATAGGTGCCCTTGCTGATAGTCACTCGATCAGAGCTGATGCTCTGCAACTCACCGGCAATGGTCCATTCGTAGGACTTCATGCGGCCATCAGTATCTTCGCAGTTCGCATAAACGATCCACGACCCAACGGTCTCTCGTGAGCTCAGGCTACATGCAGGCAACTTGTTCTCTGCCACATTGATGTTCACCTCGCCCTCAGCTTCATGCCCCATTTCTGAGGTTATTTTCAGCTTGATGCTGTGCTCACCAGCGCCCAGAGTTGCTCTGCCGTAGTAACCGCTGCTTTCCAACGGCGTACCATCTACCGAGTAGACGCGAGTCGAAATACGGTCGCGTGGGTGGCCGCCAGAAATGTACGGTCGCAACAGCACATCCAGAGGCTCACGCTCGTATTTGTTCGAGCCAGAGTATTGCAGGTCGATAGCATAGGGCTCTGCCTGGCCGATCTTGAGCGGTTGCTCGATCACGGTTTCATGGCCGCGAGCATCACGGACAGTCACCTTGATGTTGTAATCGCCCGGCTCATTGATCACAAAGGACCGGACAATATCCTGCCGCTGATCCTGAATCACTGCGCCTTCCGGCAACTCCCACTCGTAGGTCGGTTCTTCCAGCTTGCCGTTGAAGGCAATTGGCCGCACTGACGCGGTGATCGTCGCAGGAGCCACGTCAGCGTTCTTCCTGACCTGCATTCCGAAGCTCGGCCATACATACTGCCACACGCGGGAGCGTAGGCTATGCGAGGCTTCTGCACCCTGATCTCGGTATCCTTCGATCCAGGTGGTGTACTTCGTTTCTACAGTAGCCTGGTTGAGGTCAGTGTCCGAAGGCACGTACTCAGCAGTATCACCCTGCACAATTGAGCCATCAGGCAGCGTGAAGAACCCGTTCAGCTTCACGTCCATCCCACGGTAAGGCAGGCTGGTTTCGGCTTTGAACACATACTTCTTACCGGTCTCAATGACTCGCGGCCCTGTCACGTAAGGACGGGGGGCCTTCACTGCTCGGAAGTCAACTGCCGTTTTCGCAACTTCATAGGCATAGCCGTCATCAGCCGGTGCAGTGGCAGAGCGCACACGAGCCCACAGGCGGTATCGGGTTTCTTCATCGCTCGAAAGCGTGATGCTATCCCCTGTCTGCGCGTAGGTTTTGCCACCGTCAGTAGACCACTCAACAATGGCATTGCCACCGGAGATTGGCTCATCGTTCAACGTCAGGTTCGCTGTGTACTTGCCTTCACTTCCGACAAACAACGTGGTCGGGCCGATAACAGCAATATCAGGTTTGTCGTAAGCGACAACACTGACCGCTTCGGTGTACTTTTCCGCACCTGAGTTGACGTTCACCACCTTGGCCCGAACCTGGTACTCCCCCTTGTCGAAGGTCTTCACAAGCTGATACTTGTATCGATCTTCTGGGATGAACTGCTCCCAGGTTTTACCGTCGTCCTTACTGGTTTCCCACACAACCTGGCCGGTAGCCCGGAGATCCTGACGGTCGTCCAAAGATAGCTTGAACACAGCAGTGAACGGAGCTTCACCAGACAACTTGCGAGCCTCCACGCCAGCACCGATGGCACCACCACGAAGCACTGTCAAGAAGGCAGGTCTGATAGACAACTCTGTGCGGTTGTAACCCTCAACAGGGCTTTCCAGAACAGCCTCAGCAGCGATACGGACGGAGGAAGTATCCACACCAGACAGGTCTACTGAGAACTGAGCTTCACCGTTCGATGCTTCCGCATAATCAGTGAGCGCAACCGTCTCGTTGTAGGCCTTTTGCTGGATCAGGCGTACTTTCCACACCCCCATCGTGTTAGCGTCATAGTCACCATCAGGTTTGTACTGATCACGGATGAGAACCCTAACCGGCAATGCCTGGGTGTCAATCGCGGTATCACCTTTAACTTCAACGATAGGACGGATACTGTCAGAAGGTGCAGAGATAGCCCGGTAGACAACCTCAGTCTTCACATCAGGCACCTTGTTGTAGGCCGCGTTCACCTTGTAGGTGGTCTCCTCCCACAACGCTCGCTCATCGGTATTGATGCGGCGATACACCTTATTGGTGGCACCCCATCCCGGAGTGAAGGTCTCAGACTCAAGAACATCAGAGTTGCGCGATATGGCAATATCCAGATCAGCTCGTTCAGAGTTGATAATGGCATCACCCAGGTAGTTACCTGTCATCGGCACCAAGTAGATGTTGTCTTTGAAGTTGTAGTCGGAGGCTAGTTCAACGGTCGGAGCTGGTGGGTCAACCGCTTCGACATTGAAAGTCTCGTCGTTCAACGTCACCCGAGTGCCGTTACGGGTGAAAATACTTACCCGCCACCCCAGAGGGTGATCACCGTTCTCGGCCAGGGAACCTGACAACGAAGGAGATTCCGATAACGGGTCTTGGACCAGTCCATCGGGGATCTGCTGCCACTCGAACAGACAGGTGCGGCTTGCACTGCCAACAGCTTTGTTCGCGGCCTCGTTTTTCGCACGGTCAGCACTGAGAGTGATTGAACAATCAGGACCTTTGCTCTGCTTGAAGTTCACATCAAAGTCTTCAATGACGCGATTCACCTGAGCAATGTCATCAATCGGGGTGTAACCAACAGAGCCATAGGCAGTAGTTACCGTCAGGTTCTGAGAGCCAGACCCAACTTTTACCTTGGAACCGTCACCACTGAACAGGTACAGGCTGTATTCGACAGGTTGTTCACCAATGCTCACAGCCTGCCCCACCAGCCCGGCAACTTTCATCCCGTTGTTGTCCTGCGTAGTTTGTTCAGCCTCATCCGGAGTTCTGTCCCATTGGAGCAAACACACCGGGTCACGAATTGGGTCTGCGGCCATAGCCACATCCTCTTTCGTGGTGAACCGGCAAGGCACACCCGACTCTGGCAGGGCATAGATTTTCACCGGGTCAATAACCTGGCGAATTGTCCATGATTCAGCCGAGAGCTTGGCCGTCCCTTTCCAGGTATTGATGTCCACAACCAAGATGGGTGAGTTCGGCGCGGAGGTCATGACAAGAAGACTGGAAGAGCCGACCACATCAGGAACAGCCGGTTTAACCGGAATGCTCAAACGACCACCTGACGCACCGAAATCATGTTGGCTCATGATCCCCATTGTCTGGCCCGGCTCGATACGCACCCCATTCACCACCAGCGGCACTTTCGCATCAGAACGGAGGGTCGCAAACACGTCGTATGAACCTGTCACGACAGCACCATCACTGAGCGTCAGCGGCTTGGTCTCGATGATCCGCTTGCCATCTGCATGAACAAATTCATGAGTGACAGCGGGGACCATAACCTTGCCATCCATCCCATCCGCCAGCATCACCTGACGCGGTTTGTACTCGAAGCCAACCGCCTTTTGAACCGCGTTGCCTTGTGCGTCCTCACCGGAAACAGTCAGCGTGTAAGATTCCCCTTCCTTCAAAGACGGGAACATTACCGGGTACTCAAGGCGGAATCGACCTTTCGACTCCTCACGCCAAGACAACTGCACCTTGTCATCGGCTGGGCCTCCGACGAGGGCAATAGAGGTCAGCTTAGGACTCGGGTCGGCAGTATCAGTCAAGGTGATTACAACATCATCCAAAGACTGGATTGGTGCTCCATCACTGATCGATACGGTTAGTGTCGGCGCTGAATTATCTATGCTCATAGCATATTGGGAGCCAGTGAATACCTGCTTAACCTCATTACCGAAAGCATCTTTAGCTACGAGAGATATGCCGGTATATGTGCCCTCTGACAGATTCTCAGCAGAAAATGTGAAAAACCAATCATTTGTGCTACTACGAAGAACTTCAGTACGAGACAACGGACGTTCTTCGCCAGTCGAGGTTATCGCAGACGCACTTGAGTTGTTAGAAATAACCCACTGGTTAACACCCCAACCGTCAAATGAATCAGGCTCACGGAAATGAGCTTTAAAAATCCGCCCATTTCGTTCTAACCCAGCAATTTCAGGAGGGTTAAGGTCATAGCAGAACGTTGCCCCAATCCGATCAGACGGAAGTTCAGGCTTCCCTTCCGGTCGAGACCAATATCCAGGCCATGAACATGAGCGCCCACTGAACGATATATCCGTATCCACTTCTGCATAAGAAGCATTTGCCGGAATTTTAGTAGTAGGCAACCAAGATCCCCATAACTCCTGAGCGTAAGGTCTCGGCTCAACATGAAATCTCAGTTTTTTATAATGGTTAACTGAGCTCATATTAATGGTTTCACCGCGGACCCACTGACCATCATCCCTAAGATATTCAACATACTTACCGATGGGAGCCAAGCTAACCGATGGATCAGCTTTCACACTGACGGATGTATTACCAAGAGAGTTCATAACCCAGTCGTAAATAATAAACGACTTAGTTTTTGTCCCATGTTGCTGGAATACATCAGCTTGCGTCTGCCGATAATCATATGTACCGTCTTCGGCAATGATATTGCCTTCAATACAGTTTTTATAATCACACCAGTTACCGCTTTGAGCACCGTAAGGTGAAGAAGGATAGGAGTTTGTTTTGGGTATCCGGTAGAGCACCCTGTAGGTATCGGAATAAATGGTCATTCCGTTCTGATAAGGCGCAAAACCTGATAGGGCCTGACCATTAACCTTAAAAGTTGAGGCCTGCGGGTTCTTAGGGTCATACACTGCTACTGGCTCAGGATTCTCTCCAGACTTTGCACCTACTGAATCCCAAGCAATAGGATAGGCTATTGACCCTTTGTTCCCTGCTTTATCCAGGGCCTCGAAATGAAGCGTATATAGATCCTCCCCATTAGGGAACACAGTGCTCCAGTTCAAAAACTGGCCTTGGCCGTTGGCGTAATTAACCGAGACAACAGGACTCCTCTTGCCTTTGCTATCTACAGCATACGCCTGTATAGAGGAAACCGAAGAACCGGCATCAGATGCAGACACATCTATACCTGAAAATCGGTTAGGACCTCGCAGTAGCGTTCCATCAGAAAGCGCCCGGTTCCATTCCCCTTTTACTGTCACGTTTGCCAAACTTGGCGCTGTCGTATCGACTTGAAGCGGGTATTCATCAGTCTGAACGGAACTTCCGTCTGACGCCAGTATTTCGGCCCTTAGTTTGTAGACTCCCTC
This sequence comes from Providencia sp. PROV080, assembly GCF_033688105.1. NCBI lineage: Bacteria > Pseudomonadati > Pseudomonadota > Gammaproteobacteria > Enterobacterales > Morganellaceae > Providencia > Providencia sp. PROV080. Next base: position 26,760 of record NZ_CP096347.1, on the reverse strand, counting down.
GGAAGGAGCCGGTAGTTGAAGTTCCGCACCATAGTAGGATTTTCCACCCACTGTGATGCGATCAGTAGCCCCAAGAAGGTGGCTGGTCGCTGTCGAAACCACTGTTCCATCCGACCGAATCACCGAAATCTTTACCTTTCGGTCGATACCGGCACTCAAGGCAAACGAGATATTGCCCGTTGGGTTGGCATAGTTGGCATTCGGAGTCAGAGACCGTTGCGTACCATCTGGAGCCTTAAAGGTGTATTCCAGCAGCTCTGCATGAGCAGCACCAGCGGTAAGAACCGCCAGAGCCCCAAGCATCGCCGGAATTTTAGGCTTGAAATTGATCATCGCATTCTCCATTCGTTTTGAGTTACAAGAACCCAATGCTGGAGGTTACGGGAGGGAGTGCATAAACATGGGCTGTGGAAGTGCCCTTTTTGAGCAAATAAGGAAATAGTTGGAATTTGTTATGACTGGACTTTTTGCCAAAAAATAAGGGCAGCTTTTAGGCTGCCCCTATCACCCGTTGATTAACGGCAAGGTGTCTTTTACACCCCCAGGCCATTGCTGAGTTGCACAACAGCCGGGATGACCTTCTCTGCATGTTCCAGAGTAGCAGACATGATGGATTCCACTACGGTCGGGGAGTTGTACAGGCCCATACCGCCACCGATACCCATAGCGAAAGCCATGAGGCTCTGGCGAGCGATACCACCAACAACACCGACCAGGATCATCGCACCCGCAACGATTCGACCCAAAGTACCTTGGGTCCAATCCTTGAGAGTTACCCATACGTCGTCAAACGCTGTACCACCAGTACCAGCGTGGGCCTGATCCGGCACGAGCAGGAAGGCTACCACCATCAACCCCAGGAAGAGGAAGAGTGCGTTGTTTTTACTTGAGGCATTCGCCAACTGATTTGCGTTCATCAAGAACATCTCCTATTTGGTTGTTTCAGACTTCGGTTCGTGTTGTACCGTTTGCAGCGGTCTCAAAACTGGCTCACTTTGCGGTGTGCCATCCCCAATCACCCACCTGCGCGGTTCGATTTCGGTATAGACATACCCTGTCACGATGAGATCACCATTGGTGTCCTCCCAGGGAGCTACCCAAATCCGCATAACCTGTGCTGGTGTACGAATTGGAATCGGGCGATCCGGAAGACGCGGTGCGACATAGTTGTCAATCACCGGGTCTCCGGAGCTAGATGAGTTCGCTGAAACGTTTGAGGAACCTTCGCCATCCGCTTCCGCTTTGGCCTCGACTTCCTCTGGTTTCATTGGGCGCGGGACATTTCCGTCATTGGTTGCGGCGTAAACGTCTCGCGCTGACATACACTGAACACCATTCGGCATTCCCGGACAGCTATACTCATCCTTGCCGATGTTGAACGTCGAACAGCCCGACAAAATAAGTAGCGCTGCACCCACCCCCAACATCTTTGCGGATCTTACTGCCTGTTCCTTTTGAGCCTCGCCTCTGGAACTGCCCTTTCTGGTCAAAATGTTCAAATTTTTCATTTCTTGGTTCCCCCGGTGGAACGAATTTGTAGCTTGGTTCCTTTGGTCACGATGATGTCTACCTGACGGCCAGCATCGACCTCGATAACGGGGAAGATGCCTTCGGCCATGTCGATATAGAACTGAGCGATGCGATCTAGCGCCTTACTGGCCCCCTTCACTGCTGCTCCCTGCAACATCTGGTCGGAGAACACAGACTGGTACTGGGTATTTGAGCCAGGGTTAGTGCTGACGACCGGCACAGGATTGACGTCAAAGGCTTCGGAAACGCCACCAAGGAAGCCTGCCATCAAGCTCTTGGCGATGATTTGCCCCTGCTTCGATACGACGCGACCACGGACACCGGCCTTACCGTCTTCACCCACTGCATAGGAATCCAGCTTCGCTTCTATGACCCCCCCATCATCCCGAACGCACGAGAAGGTCTCGCCACGCAGGTACGCTCGCTCTGAACTGAGATCTCCATAGCCTGAAACAATCAGGAAGCACTCACGAACATCCGCACGGAAGCGGTTAGGCAAAATAGCCTCTTTCTGAATCCTGAGGGTCGAAGGGAACGGATCTCGACGAGCACCTTGAGATGTTGGTGCGTCCATACCGTTGATGAGCACCCCTGTCAGGATGGAGCCAGAAGGTAGGTAGATAGACTCATCATCCTTGTTGTCCTTCTCTTCAACTTCTGGCGCTTTCTGCGAGTAGCTCACTATTTGGATGCCTGGTTTAGTTGCATCACGACCGTCTCCCTTGCCAGTTGCAGGAGCCCCACCCTTCGAGTCAGGAAGCGGTGCGTCCCGAAAAAAGGATGCTGGATCTTTGTAGTCGAGCTTTTTCTCCATGAACTGACCATCACCACCAGATGCACCATTAACATCGGCTCTGGCATCCTCTGATGAAGAGGATGTTTTTCCACCAGCAGCGCCGGTTTCGACTTTCTTAGCCAATTCCATGTTCTTCTGGGTCAGGCGGTCCAAATCTTGACGAAGGCGGGTCATCTCACGGCCAACATCACTGGATTTCCCGGCAGTGGTTTTGGTTTCCTCCAGCTCTTTCTTGACTCGTTCCAGCTCCTTTTTCAGGTCGGAGTTTTCACGAGACACCATCTTCACATCGGCAGACAACGAATCTATCCCGATCTCACGGGTGTTTTTGTCTGTGAGAACGTGCTTGATGGTTTCTTGGCGACCGCGCTTCTCTTCTTTCTTGGGTTCACCAGAGAACATTGTCACGACCGCAAAAAGAACGAAGACGCCGCCAGCGATAGACACCCAACGCTTCTTGTTGGGGTCTAACTGTGTCCAAAATCGCTTAATCATTGGGCACCTCCCAGCAGCGATGGACGCTTAGACGTTGGTGCGAGACCACGCTTCTGCTTCTTCGCCACATAGATCTCCGTCTTCTGGCCGGGCTCAAGCACGTTAAGCGGCCACGTAGTCACCGCAGCCACATCCCAGCTCCCACACAACGCCTCTTTGAACTCAATAGGCTGATCAGAGACGTTCAGGGCGACACCGATGAACACGTTAAGGTGGTGGCCCATCATGTATTGCCCCTTGCTAAAATCCACCTTTACCCCAGGATGAGCGCAGCTCGGCACCGCAGCACCAGCAGGGATGCGGTTCAACGTGTAACCTTGAGGGACTTCACCAAGAGCAATCTTTCGGAATACTGACCGGATGGTTTCGACATAAGGCTGGCTCTGTTCCCAGGTCTCAGCCTTGGTATTGGCAAAAGCACCAGTGATACCTACACCACCATCGAGCTTGAGAAAGACTTCTCTGGGCGGAATACGACGGGGAACCATCGTCAGGCTGAGAGCTTGGGCTTCCGAGCCTTTTTCAGTAATGAACATAGTCACCGGATACTGCTTATCCGTGGCGACATAGACCACATTCTCTTTGATGCAGACCTCACCACACTGGCCGTTATCCGTCGCCCCGGTCAGAGATGTTGAAACGATCTCAGGATTGCTGAAAGGCGTGACGATTCGGTTCGGATGACCAACGGCTATCGGGATGATCTGGTTAACCCCCGGCTTCATCGTCAGTAAGGGGTTTTCATTCATGCTGCCCACAACCTCATGGGAGCTTTGTCCTGACGTCACAGGGGCAGGAACATCCTTTTTCATAACACTGGCCGGGACAACAGGAATGTCATCCGAGGCATAGGCCATTGAAGTTCCAAGCGCCAAGGACAGCGCCAGGAGCGAAAGTTTAGCGTTGTTCTTCATGCTTTCTCCGGTTTTCTTCTTTGCGCTGGAGTTGCTCCAAAACAGTTTTGGTGCGTGGCTTTCCTACATAGGTGTCGATGTAGTCCAGCACGGGCGCGTAGTTTGAAATCTTGATGGCGAACTCGTAGGAGCGTTCGCTACGCTCTTCGTTAGAAGAAGCCCCTTTGACGTAGGAATATCCGTAGACAAACACCTTGTCGCTCTTGGGCTCGTACTCAACAAAACGCGGCTCAAACCGCATGGTTACGCGGTCGTTCTTGATCTGTTGAGCTTGAATTTCGATGGCATCAATCACGTCCTGATAGATGCTCGGGGAGAGAAGCGGGGTGATCCGTTCTTTCACAAAGTCAACGGTTCCTGGCGTCACATTGCCAAGGAGCTGAGCAAAAGCGAAACCCCAAGCCTCTTTATAGGACTGAGAGGCGTTATTTTTCGTCACCCAGGCTTCTTCCGTGAGCGTGAAAGGCTGGATAGTGACGATGGTTTCCTTGCTGAATACTTGGACCACCAGCAGGAAAACGATAGCAATAAGACCACCCTGGAAGATTCGTCCCCACTTATTTTCTGTTTGGGTCCCTTCCCAGGTCTTGAGATACTTTTTCAGGTTCAAGGCAAATACCTCCGGACAAACGGATTCTTGAGAGATTTGGCCTTGGTCATGATGAACCCGGCCCAGTAGATCATGTGGAGCAGGTATCCATCCGGATGGTTATCCCTGAATCGGCGATAAAGGTTGGTTACAAGTAACCCCCCCAGAAAGCAGATCAGGGCCTTACCGATGATGACCCCTATCGTTAGCCCCAAAAGCATCGGGGCCAACTCATCTGCGCTCCACAACAGCAGATGCGGGGGCTCATCGACCCGGCGCGGTATCTTTACAGGCTTCATAGCAACCCTCTTCTTTTCCTAGTGGCCTGTATTCTCATTCAGGGTCACTGATTTTCTGCCACGGCTTCGCGCCCTTTTCGGGCACTTCCAGCGACAAATAAAAAAAGGCGGCCTAAGCCGCCTTTTTTGCGTTTACTGGATCGGTTATTGATTTTGAGGAACCGCTTCCGAATGTTTTTCCGAAGCCGCAACGCTAACTTCATTGGCTGGTCGGGCCACCCCCAGAGTTTTCACTTCCTTGTTAGCATTGGCTTTAAACTTGAACATCAGACTGTACGCCGCCAGCAGGAAGAAGCTGAGAATGCCCCAGTAGGTCTGAACCGTGCCCAGAGCCTTGGCCGGGTCACTTGCAGCTCTGTTGGCCGTATCAGCAGCCAACTTAACCCACTGACTCCAGTCAAAACCTGCCGCAAAAGCAGACAGCCAAAACGCGACGGCCACTGGAACGATGAAGATGCACATCAGCACCGCGTTCATCAAAAACCAGAAAAATTGTTTATTAAGGTTCACACTTCCTCCCATTAACCTAGAAAATTGAATGCGTGTTCCAGGTTCATCCCTGCAACAACACCTATAACGAACATCACCTGCCAGACAAGGAACTGCCAGGAGATGAATGAACCAGATGAGCTTTCGCTTTCTCTGACGTGAGCTTGTGCGGACATAGACCCTCCAAATAACTTGTCGTCATCACGGAGTAATCGTCTCTTAATTGATCAATCTAGGAACAGTGCTGTTACGGCCCATTTTGGGCACTTTATGGAGGTTTATTCGAGGAGATGATAAGAGCGGGAGGCGAAAAACTTTCACATGTGAAAGTTCAAAGCGGCCAATGGCCGCTTGTTTCACACTGTTCTATTGTAACGGAGTTCTCGATAAGCATCCCATGCTTGCTCTGATGAGACACCTCGACAACCAACATCTGTGGCGCACTCAAGGTCCATCTTGTACTGCTTAACCTTCTGGTCTGCTGTATCGCCCCAGCTCATGGCTGATGGGTACTTGGAAACACTAAACACATTTTCAAGTTCAGCCTGATAGTCGTCGTTTTGTAACAGAGGTTCGGTTTCACCATCATCCCAGCGAATGTAAGCCTTACCCTGGAGAGCCTTCAAATGCAAAGGCACCAGTAAGGTGGAAATCACTTCGTCAGCCCTGATGTCTTTGTAAGCACACCAGTGAGGTTTAACGGTGATCACACCATTTACCAAAACGATGTCACACGCCAGTGTCGCTTCAACATTATCGTTAACATCCTGCCGAGCGTAGATCTCCACGAAACCAACCTGCTCTGGAACAACCTTGTCGATGAAGCTCCAAAAGCTGGGGTACGACGTTCCATCGCTGAGCGTCAACTGACCGTCATGCTCTTTCAGCATACGGTTCAGTTGTGCAGTGAAGAACTCTGCCGACACTTTTCTTGCCAATGGTTCCATATCACTCAGTCGTAGAGTGGCTCCTGCACCCCCCTCATACACCTCTCCAAAAAAGAAATCTCTCTTACGCATTAGACTTTGCCTCCTTTAATCGCTTGCTGGGTCAGCTTGATCCAGTTCAACGGGTTTTCACAGTCAACATGGTTGCCAGCGGCACCAACTACCGTTTTGTATGCCTCCGAGCCTGCCGCTGTGTGTACTGCCAGCATAAACGAAAACATAGGGTCATTTTGCATGGTGCCAATCATCATTGCACTGGAAGTGTCTTTGAGCTGGCAGTTTTCAACCCGCAGATTGAGTACATCTTTTGCCACCATCTTACAGTCGGGACACACCTTCTCAAGGTTCTTGAGCTTTGCGTCGTCATTGAGCACATCAGGAGCCGCGATGGCAGTACCGGCCATACACAGCCCCAGTGCCAGCAGTTTGAGTTTATTGGTTACTTTCATGGTTCCTCTCTATATCGTTCCAATTTCGTTTCGGTAAAAGAACAGTGGCCCAGTGACTGTTCTGAGTTCCGGCGTTACTTGCTTTACTCTTGAGCAAATATGCTGCTTGAAAAAGTTGTGGTATCCGTACAAAGCTGGGCGTGTAAAAACGGAATAGATAATGAGGGTGATGGCCGCACCAGCGGCCCACCCGATCACGTCCGGAGAGATAAGTCCTGGCACGTCTGAGATACGTTCTGGTTCAACCAAGCGGCACACCACCAGCACCCAGAACCACATTACCGGCATCACAAAGATCATCTTTCCGACGCAAGCAATGAGCACCTTCACCAAATTCAAGCTCTGCGCCCAGTAAAGCCACAACGCAGACAAGGATTGGCGACGTATCACCTGGTAGACGTTCAATGGGATGTCGCACAGATGCACCCCATCTTGATTTATAACGGAGTAGCTCATCCTCCCTCCCTATACCCGTTTCTGGAGGTTGCCGAACGTCAGGCCAACCAGGACACAGCACGTCATCATTGTCATCGGGATGACAACCGGATCGAGCGCTATGGGGATGAAGAACGCGATGAACAATCCGGCCATCAGGTACATCGTTCCGCGAACGCTATAACGATGGAGAACCGGACTCGCATAATCGAAGTTGGTCCGCTTAATTCGCCATGTCATCATCCCGTCATATACCGCAGGTACGAACAGGATCAGCATATAGGGAGCCCACGCGGCTAACAGCGCCAACCGTGTGTAGAACTGGTAAATGACGTTGACAAAGGCTTCCATGCGGCCTTTGACCCACACAAACCAGCCCTTGCCCATATCCTGCATCCCCTTGGACTTCTGGCGCTCCTCTTCTGATGGGATCAGCGTTTGGTACATCCCCTCATAGAAGCCTGAATCAATAACGCTCGACCTGAACCAGGTAGATGCTTTGTTCTGTATCCAGTCTCTTGCTTCGACACCAAGACTCTGTTCCACCAGCACGGATTCCCTTTTGATGGCTCTGTCTGTCCAGTCGCCAGGGATCAGCAGCAATATTGCCAGCAACTCAATAACCAGCAGCCATGCGACCAGCAACCACGGCTTCTTCATAGTCGGTTCTCCTTAAAACAGTTTTCACGCTCTCACAGGTGATGAGCTCATACAGCAAGCCACGCAAAGAGGTCTCATCCTCATGGGGCTGCGGGTTAATGGATAGTTCTCCTGGATGGGAAGAAAGCCACAGTGAGAACGACTCTCCTGAATCGACAGACCATGAATCACCGCCACTATCGACAATTTGCACTTCCAACGCCCGGCAGGTTTCGGTGATCAGGGTTTCCAGAAATGCCCCAATTCTGGCCGGGTCTTCATATTTCTCTCTCTGCTCATGAAACACGAGCTGGCTGTAGCGATGCAGAGCTTCTTCAATGATCGGGTAAATCACAGGCTCCTGATTAGCCTTAATCCCGTCTGTGATGTAGCAGCTCAGCTTCTCGATGATGGCCTCCGATGCAGGCCAGTCGAATTGGAGGATGCTCAGGATGTGAGCGTTCTTGCGGCCACGACTTTTCAATTCATTCATAACCCTGTCGAAAGGGTTCACATCGACCATGATGGCTACCTCGTAATCTCTATACTTCTTGTCACACATAGCTCTGCTCTTACTGGGTCAATATGGGCAGACGGCCTTTTACGATTGTTCCGCCTGAAATTTTGGCTATGTATTCCAGGTTCGGAAGCATTCCCAATAACTGGGCTGGGAACAGATCAGCTTCCTCCTCCATCAAACGCTCCCCTTGGTTGCCTCCGTGCATAATGGGCTCCTTGCCATCCGAGTTCTGGCCTTGAGTCCGCATGACGTACTTGAGCCGGGTCTTCGGCAGGTTATCCGCGATATACTCCTGGGTTTCACCATCGACGATACGCAGAGCAAACGTGTTGTTGATGTTCCCCAACACCTGGAGCGCTTTGTCTTTGCTACCCAGTCGAGCTGCGAAGTCAGCAAAAGTCTGAGTTGCAACGAAAAGACGAAGTTTCGCACCGCGACCTTTGTTCAGGAGCTGGATGAACGGGTCGTTGATCACCTCGGCAGCCTCATCAACAAAGATATTTACGGGTCTGTTGTTGACGCCGTAGTTGTATCTGTCACCGGCAACCGCTGTCAGGTCTGACAGGAAGATGGACCCCATAGCACTACCAACCATGTTGTCGGTCAGGGAGTCGAGCCCCAGATAAGCAACTTGAGCGTTGTTGATGATTTTTGCGGAATCGGTGATCTGGCGTTCGTCGCTCAGATCAGATGAGTCTGGAGACAGCAGAGGGCCTAGCTCCCCGGACGTCAGCATATTCATGATCGGCAGGAGGTTCGCCACCATCTTGGAGAAGTGGGTTTGGTCGTGCTGGAACATCGACAGCAAGCCTTCCAGGTCAGAGTTCGGGTGCTCAGGTTGGATGATGTCGTAGTAGAACTTCATCAACGCGAAAGCGATCTTCTCACGCGAACCGTTTTTGGCTTTTTCCAAGTAAGCCGCTGCTTCTGCCTCCCAGTCGGGCATAACTCGCTCTGAGTAAGCCTGAACGGCCTTGATGACCAAGCCAGCAGCGCCACCTTCAAGGAATCGGCGGAGCTTTGTCAGGTTGGGACGATCATGAGTGATGACCAAGCCCTGAGCGATGTTGTTCAGTGCCTGCCATCCAAATGATTTGAACGGGTCGGCCCCTGCTTCGGACGGGATCAACGCTGCCAAACGACTTGCGATTTCAGTCACGCGGGTGAAGTTACGCAGAGGGTCGATACGCACCGACTCTTCCGGGAATGCTGGATGAAATGAGACGAATCTTTCCGGCTGCCCCATAGCTTCACAGGCACGTCGGGCATTGTCCCGCATCTCCTTATCCCCTTTCGGGTCTATGATGATCACGGCTTCCCCACGCAGAATGGCCTGTGAAATCAGGATGTCGAACATACGGGTCTTGCCCGAGCCGGTGGTCCCAACGATCAGCGAATGCCCCTCAGTGTGCTTGAGTGGCTGCATCAGCTTCTCTTCTTTGGGCTCTACCCCGTGAATCCAGGGCTGGCCGATTGGCAGCTCCTTTTTCTTACCCTGTATCTTCCGGACAACCTTTTTGACCGTGGACTCTCTCCCTACGATGGAAGTCCAGTCGCGTTTCAGGATCTCAAACACGCGCTGGGCATGGCGGTTTTCCCACAGGAACCCACTACCAAGCCACATATCGTCCGGCGTGTCCTTGATGTACTTTTGGAGCTCCGCAATGGAAATAAACTCCAGATCACGCCCCTTCAAATGCTTTTGGAGCAGGTGAAGTTTGATAGCCTTGGGCAAACGAGCCATCGCCATCACGCCACAGATCCCCGTCATCCAATAGAATGGCTCCGGCGGCATCGTGCTGACTTGCTCTACGGCCAAAGCCGCGCCGGAGGCGGCAAGCCAGCCTGCTACAGCATTTTTTTCATAGTTGGGCCGCCACGGCATCTCGTAGGCGAGCGGGTCATAACTCATTGTCATGTTTCATTTACCTCTAAATACAATTTTCCCTGACGTTTCTTGAGCAAAGGGCGTCTCTGTGCCCGGCTCAGCATCCCGCAGAGGATGTGTTTGCTGATGCCGATGTTTTCACCGGCAATCATGTCGAAGGCTTTGTCACTGGTTACTAAGCAGCCATCCTCTTCCAGGACAGGTGTCACGAGCCATCGGCCCGAGCGTTTTTGGATCATGTCCTTGAGCATCTGGAGTGCTTTCTGAGGCGTAACACCAGACGGCAAGAAATCTTCCGCGTTGATGTCTTTCGGGTTTGTTTTCGCCTTAGGCGGCTCAAACTCCCTAACCTCTGGATCTTCCCTTTCTCGCACCTCGACGTGTCCCAATTCCTTCTCACGCTCAACTTTGGGCTCAGGAGCCACCGGTTGAGCCTCCCGCTTAGGAAGGCGAGCCACGTTCTGTTTTTCTTGGACCGGCTTGCGCTGTTGCTCTTCAACCGGAGAAGTAACATCGACCTTCTTCTCCTTCGGCTGTGGCTGGGAGTCCTTACCTTTCGCCTTTTGTTCAGGCGAGGCTTTACCGGCATTAACCTCAGGCTTCTGCTGCTGCGCCTTTTTTCGGCTTTGTTGTTTCGGTGCAGACTTATTTTTGCTTGCATCCAAGCCAGGGGGAGAGACGAGCTCAAAGGCATCCTGGTATCCACCCATTGACGCCTCGGCATCCTTAATGGCCGCCACGACTGCATCTGAAAGCTGCTCCGCCAGTACAATTGCCTTCACTCCGCTGAAATCACGAACTTTGCGACCTGGCATAATCGGGTCCGGAACAATCGCGTTGGCGTGGGACAGCTTCGAGAGAACCTCTGACGGCGCACCCAGCGACCGAGCGCCATCCGGGTACAAAATGACGGCTTGCCCCTTCATCAGGCATAGGACTTCGCCCAGCGTCGTTTTACCTTCCAAAACAGGCATGATCGCTTGTTCAAGCAACGCCGATGCTTCCCCGTATCCAGACAACATCTCAACGAGCAAGGTCTTTGCGTCCTTCTCATGCTGATTAACGTTGTCCGTATGCGGCATTTCTGGCGTGTGCGTTGGTTGTTCTGGTGCGTCAGTCAGCATAGGGAGCGGCTCAATCGCCCATGATGGCGGTTCATCAGAACCACCGAACATTGGAAAGTCATCGCCCTGCAGGGAGTTTTGTTCTTGTGGAACGAAGTCCTGTTTTGGCTGCTCCTCTTGCTTTCCGGGCATTGCCACATCTGGGATTTCTGAGTTTGTTGCGTCAGTGCTGGTTGTCTCTGCCGATGCGTTGAATGCGTCAAACGGGAAGTCGATGTCCCCCAGTCCACCCCCAACATCCTTGAGTGCTTGTAACGGATTGTCGTTTGCCAAAGGTGGTGCGTTTTTGGCAATGTCCTGAGGGGACAGATCCTCTTTTGCCTCTGGTTTATGGGGTTGTTTCTCCGTATCACTCTTCGGTTTTGCTTTGCCCGGTTTGCTCTGCGGCTTACCCTTCTTGCCAGCGTCAGGCTTAGATGATTCCGTTGGTCCCGCATCTTTTTGCTCTGGCTTCTCCTCGACAGCATCGGAGGTGCTTTTCAGCATCTCCATCGCATCACCAAAGCCAAGGCCAGCTAGAGCTTTCTCTGCTTCCTGCTCTGCGGCCAACATGTCATCGTTCAGAGCTGCTTCACCTTCCTCTTGGTCGTCACCGTCATCGGCTTCCTCAGGATCAACGAACTCAATCTCAGCGTCCTCAACATCACCAACAACTTCCGCAGCAACAGCCGCAGGAGGCTCAGTCGTAAACACCAGGTCGTTTGATTCGAGTCGGAGCATCAAGATCTTCACCGAACCCGCCGCCTCCTGGAGCATCTCAGGCAAAACTTCCCAGTAGCGGTAGTACGCACGTTCACCCTTCTCCTGCACCGTGTTTGGTACAGCAAAACCACGTTCGATGAGAATGTCGGCCAGTGTGTCAGGGTCTCGTGGGATACCGGGGATCTTGTCGTGGCTGATCAAGTCATAAAGGTCCCCAAGCTGTTTCCAGGCAATGAATACACCTTGGTTGAGGTGCCAGACTTTCGCGCCTGGCTCATTGACCTTCCATTTTCCGGTTTTAACCAGGCGGCGGATGGCATCGAACACGTAACGCTCGACGGGCACACCATAGGAGAACTCGTCCACATCGAGACGACTCTGGCGAAGGTCCCGTGAGACGCTCTCTTGGTCAGCGCGAAGCATCAGCTTGGTCACAGGCTGATTGACGCTGGTTCCTGAGATAGCTTCCAGCATCGCTTCCATGATGGACGGGCCAGACTTGGACAGAAACTCCCGAGTCTCAGCCGGAATAATTCGATCCACCGCCAGCAGCGAGAATTGCTCATGTCTTTTGTGTCGCTTGTCGCGCCACCGGATAAAGTAACGGTCGATTTCGTGACGGTGTGCCCAGTCATGAAGTGACTCCGAATACGGGTTCCATGTGATTGACCCGTCTTTGTCCGTAATGGACACATCCGAGAGCGGTTTACCCACATCATGCAGCAGCCCAGAGAAACAGCTCGCCAGTCTCCAACGCGGCTCATTGTCACGGCGTTCCCGAGGCGTCCCCTCGATGGAAAAGATAACTGACTCAGATGCCTGAGCTGCCCAGAAGGCCACTTCAAGCCCATGTCGGAACAGACCACCAGCGCCACGGTGGTGGTGTGATTCGGAAGCTGGCAACAGGTGAACAAACGCGGCATACCGCTGGATCACCGGCAAAACAAGCCGGTTGAAGTCGTCCACAGTGAAACCGAGAGAGTTCCGCACTTTCTCAATCAGTTCAGCTTGGGTTGCCAGTATCTTGTCTAGTGGGGCCACTGGCAGGCCCTTGGCAAAAGGTGGGTATCGAGGGATTTCTTCATCTTCCACGTCTTTAAGCGGCAACACTCTGGCGCTCGGCGCGGTCTCGATCACTCCACTTCGCCCACCAAATAACTTGTTAAGGGCTTTCAGCATGTAGGTTGACCATATTCCTATCGTATTTCTCGTCGCTACATGCTCTCAAAACACCTTTAGATCGCACACACGCCTATCTGTCCAATTTGGGCAGTTTGAGAAACCAGCTTTCCATCCCCCCCCTTTTAGAATGGGCTCATCGACAATTTTTGATGAGGAACGACACGATGAGACAACTGATAGCAATTCTGGGAGTGGCAATTCTGGCCGGGTGTGCCTCTAACGCCCCCGAGCAAAAGCCTCAGCCCCAGACTGCCCCTGCCGAAAATGACAAACCTGCCCGAGTTAGCCGGGAACTGTCGATGGCATGGGACAACATGGGGCGCGGTGGTGCTGCATTACGTCAACCTGGTTATATCCATGTGCTGGGCGACGGTAATGTCAGCGCAACGATGAACAAGGTCAAAGATGACTCCGCTGGTTCAGATAAAACTCCAGCAGGGATCAAGCAGCACGGGGATGTGAACGAAGCCATCAATACCTTCAAGTCCATGAATAAAGGCAAAGGCTACTCGCTGTACGAGTTGTCACGCTGGGAACGCTATTGCGATGGCGGCAAAGGTATGGACGAGCACGATTGGCGCTTTGTGGAAGCCGAGGGGACTACAAACATCCCCAAGGATGTTGTAACCGGCTGCATACCACCTACCCACACCTATCAAGATTATCTGAATGCCTGGACGCACTTTTGCACCAGCCAGGCTGTAACTGACGCAGATCGCCGCATTGTGCGCGAGTCCGTGCGTCCCTATTCAGTGGTGAACCCATGCAAAGCTCTGAAATAAGAAACCAGACAGAGCCAAGCCGTAAGGCTGAGCTCTTCGACGCTTTATCAATCATGCTCCAGGAGGCCGGTTCGAGGGGTAATTCCCGCGAAGCGGCCTATGTCATTTCTGGAGTCCTCGAAAACCTCTCCAGAGACTACCCCGAAGTCAAAGGTCTGGCCCAAAGCTGGGCTGAGCTGGCGAATCTGGAATCAAAGATGAGAGGAGCTGCTTAATGGACCTTTATATCTGCGAGAAGCCTTCTCAGGCCAAAGATTTGGCTGGCGTAATGAAGGCCTCCCAACGAGGTGATGGATTTCTCCATGATGGAGGAAACCGCGTTATTACGTGGGCGTTCGGCCACCTGCTGGAATTGTATATGCCAGACGATTATGACGAACGCTACAAGTCATGGTCACTGGAGACCCTCCCTATTGCACCAGAGTCATGGCGGTACAACGTTCGCAAGAGTGCGTTCAAACAGTACAAAATTGTTGAGGGACTGGTCAAAAAGGCGAGCACCATCTACATCTCAACGGACTACGACCGAGAAGGTGAGGCTATCGCCCGTTCGCTTCTGGATCGATTCCGCTACTCTGGCCCTATTCGCCGGGTTTGTTTGACGGCTCTCGATGAGTCAAGCATCAAGAAAGCGCTGAACAACGTAAAGGATGGCAAGGATACGGTCTCACTCTACTACGCCGCATTGGCACGGCAACGCGCTGACTGGTTGGTAGGCATGAACGTGAGCCGCCTCTACACAGTGCTGGCCCGAGATGTCGGCTTCAACCACACTCTTCACGTTGGCAGGGTTATCACCCCAACCGTCGCTCTTGTTTGTCAACGGGACCGAGAGATCGCCGGTTTCACCCCCTCACCATACTGGACTCTGGGTGTGAACGTGTCCGTACAGAATGGACAGTTTGCCGCCCAATGGATACCACCAGAAGAGTGCAGTGACGAGCAAGGCCGGTGCGTCAATAAGGCCTATGCCGAGCAGGTAGCCTCCCAGGTCAATGGTGCCAATGCTGTTATCAGCAAAGCAGAAACCAAACCAGGTAAAGAGTCAGCCCCCCTCCCCTTCGATCTAACGTCGCTGCAACAATACGCAAGCAAACGATGGGGATACACCGCTCAGCAGGTACTGGATGCAGCTCAAGCTCTGTACGAGACGCACAAAGCGACCACCTACCCTCGTACTGATAGTCGTTATCTACCCGAGAGCCAAAAGGAAGACATTCCGGACATTCTCCAGGCGCTCATTTTGTCCGATCAGAACGTCTCTGGGCTGGTGGCTGGCGCAGATCCTCATCGCAAGGCCAGGGTATTCAATGACGCCAAAGTGACCGCGCACCACGCGATCATTCCAACACCGGCCAGAACAGACATCAGTGCCATGTCTGAGATCGAGTTCAATCTTTACGACGCCATCCGTCGTTTCTACATCGCGCAGTTCTACAGCGAGTTCGAGTTCACCAAAACCTCCATCGAGGTGCAGTGTGGGCGTCACCTCTTTGCGGCCTCTGGTAAGACACCTGCCAAACAAGGCTGGAAGGTTTTGTTTGCTTCTGATAGTGAAAGCAGTCCCAAGGACGAGGGGGAAGACACCGACGCGCCGGTTGAACAAGAGAAGCTCCCCAGGGTTAGCCAGGGCGAACCCGCTTTGCTTAATGGTGCCGAGCTGGCAAACAAAATGACGCGGCCAGCACCGCACTTCACCGAAGCCACATTGCTTGCCGCGATGGAGAACATTGCCCGGTTCGTGACTGAGGAGAAGTTCAAGCAAATTCTCAAAGACACAGCCGGTTTAGGCACTCCAGCAACACGCGCAAGCATCATCCAGGGCGCTGTTGATAAAGGCTACTTCAAACGTCAGAAAAAGGTACTGCTTGCAACTGATAAGGCTCATGCGCTTATCGCAGTGCTTCCACCAGCCATCAAATCACCCGGCATGACTGCGGCTTGGGAGCAGGAGCTTGAGAAAGTCGCCTCCGGCTCCGGGAATATGTCTGTCTTCATGAAGCAGATTTCCACCTGGATCTGCCAAATGGTTGAGCAGCTCAAAGTGCCCGCACCGGTTCTGACCAAAGAAGGTGGCGCGATGGCTAAAGCCTTCGAGGGCGCTAAGCCGCCTTCACACGAATGCTTCAACTGCGGTGGAGAGATGCACCGGATCAAAGGGAAGAACGGATTTTTCTGGGGCTGCCAGAACGAGGCTTGCAAGAAGACGTTCCCAGACAACCGAGGGAAACCCGAGAAGCGTATCGCGGCTGAGGATTGTCCAGACTGCCCAGATTGCGGTAGCCCGATGCGTCTCAGGAAAGGAAAAGCGCCCGGCAAGAAGCGAGCTTCTAAGTTCTGGGGCTGCACCGCCTATCCCGATTGCAAAGGCACTATGCCCTTCAAAAAGTCGGACTTTATGGATTGATAGAGGAATTAAGTATGTTTGGAACAATCATTTTAACTGCGATGCTCACCACCAGCTCAGCCACTGCCGAAGATGCAGGGAAGAACATCGCCTCAGGCTTGGCGGCGGCATCCGCCAGCCAAATGGGGCAGGCCGTAATGCCAACTTTAGCTACCAGCTCGGCCATTGCAAAAAGCGCAGGTAAAGGCATGGTGTCAGGTTTGGCTGCGGCGACTGCCAGCTACATTCCCCAAGACGAGCTGAGCTTTACTCGAAGCTATAAGAACTCTGAGGCTGTGGATATGGCAAAGGGCCTGGGGACATTGAAAGAAGCGCCTGAGTTTCTCTACGTTGTTACAGACGTAAATGCCAACATGGCGGTCAAATGCAAGCGCGTCTGGGAGCCTCAATCTCTGGCTTTAAGTCCAGTGATTGTTGAGCTGGTGGAACTACGTAAGACGAACAACAAAGACAGCTACGAACAAGCACTATCCCACCTCGATTGTTCAATGTTCACAGACTAAAACAATTAAGGGGCCGATGGCCCCTAATTTTTAATAACCCAATTTCTTTTGATACCTGATTTTCCTACCAAGCACAGTTGTCATACACCATTCAATTCACATGGATAGCGAATACTTCAACCGGACAATCTCCAAAGTGCGGGTGCGTTATAACACTCCTTGAGAAGCCACGCCAAGGGCGAATCTCTATCCTGGACATATCTCCAGCCTTTGGGTAGCCACACTTAACATGGACTTCATCATACTCGCGCCCCTCTAGTCTTTTTATCCAGTAGTCTGTAACGAGGCGATATTCATCTGGTTTTTCTCCAGATTTGATCTGATCGAAGTAAATCTTTTTTACGGGCAGATGAAGTATTCTCTTTTTCATAATCACCACCTGATAGCCCATCAGACTATCTAACTATTCGACAAAACATCCCTTTTTCAATTTCTGTCTCTCTCGCCTCATGGGCCAATACAATATCCGCGATAACACGAATATTCCCTTCATAGTTGCGAATGGCCGCATCCCTCATCGTGTCTAAAGTGTCCTGACACTTCGCTCGCCTGAATTTAACGAGCCAACTTTGCCGATCTATCTTGTCCACACCAAATCCCATTTAGCGAACCATGTATCCAGCTTTTTTGGCCGCAGCATCAAGCTCGGAGGAGAAGTTAACGTCGGACTTTTCTGCCGCGTTATAGAGGGCTCCACACTTGGGCCATGAGCGTCCTACCAGTTTCATCGCCAACGCATCCGCCAGCATTTCTCGGATCTGTGTTTCAGCCTCACCAAAATCGGCCAGAGTTTCGTCTATGCCCGACTCTTCCATCAGCTCGATGAGCTGTGGTTGTTTGAGCCAGACGCCTGTTTGCATTTCCAACTGATCTCTTGCATCGGCCACCAATTGGCGTTCAAGGGTTACGCCATTCACGGTCTTAACAAATTGCTTTGGCTGACGCTTTACCTTTTTTGGCCTGGACACATCAGAGATAACCGTCACCGGCTTCCCACGCAGTTCACGCGGCAACGGTCCACTTAGCCCCAGAACTAAGCGACGAGCGTACTCATGCTCGTATGGTTTCAACCCTCGACCTTCACGGTACATTTCAGTATCCACCAGCAGATCACCGCGCAGCCTCGCATTTTTCCGCACTTGTTCGGACAAGACCGATTTACCCTTCCCGCTGGCTCCCATTACGAGCGAGTGAGATTCTACTTTGTTATCAAAAAACATAATTCCGCCCCCAAGGAGGTGTTGCTATAAAACATGGTTTGAACATCCGTATTTTCACGGCAATAACCGCCGGATAATGCAAGACTCCCAAACCTAAATAGGTCTCCAGGTGATGACATCGAAGTCATAGCTGACTTCCGAGTTGTCGTCCGCCGTTCGCCACGAACAATCATCTTCCTGAACATGGATCAAGTCGTACTCAACAATTTTGCCCGACCAACATCCTTTAAGCTGGCAATGAACAGGCACACCGACGACCGGCATCTTGTCGTTGACGCTGATCCACGGTTCTTGCTTTTGATCCAGATCCACCGGTTAGTCCTCTATGAACGATTTAATGGATCGCCCATCAAAAAACAGTTTCCCAGTTCCTGATACCGAATGTACTTCTGGAGCTGCCTTCCCTTTCAGGAGTTTCTGATAGCGCACCGCGTCTTTGAGCTCAGAGATCCTGACGCCAATGAGTGTGGCCGTCTCCTCAACTGTTAAAATACGGTCCCAAAAGCTGGTGGCGCTGTTATTGCGCCCACCGATACTCTGGGCAACGCACTCTGTTCTGGCCGCTTTTCCCTTTGCCATTGGCAATGTCCTCTTCATTCTTCTCAGCCCCCAGCTTACTCAGTATTTCAGCTTTTGTAGCGCGATGGCCGCGCATTAAAAGAGCATTCAGCAGGTATCCAGTGAACACCTCTGTACTCGGCATACGGTCAAGCAACTCAACATACTGCTCATCCGTCAAATCATGGATCTCACAATATTTTTCCACCGCCTTTTCGTAGGCTTCTGCGTAGCCATGAGTGGAAATCCTGAAAGCAATATCCCCATTGCCGTAGCCTGGCTTTGTGACGAGAAAACAAGGCGCGAAGTAGGTTCTCTTCACCCCCATCCGGCTCCGGTTCTCAATGCTGATATAAGCCCTCAGCCCCTCAGCAATGATGTTTGGCCCGGAGTTGCGTCGCCGCTTACAAGTCTTATTCTGACGCTTCACCTCTTCTGCCTCAGCTTCCCACTTTCGGTCCAAGCTGTAGGCCAGCCGGTGAGCTGTTGCGTAGGAATACTCTCTCAAGGAGAAGTATTCCTGCCGGTAATCATCCGCCACCCCAACTGTTCGTGCGACACGGAACCCGACGAAACCGGCGTCATGGGTTCCCTCGCCGTAGTAAATGACTGCCATTATCTACCTTCCTTACTTCTGATACCGTGCTGCACCACGGTATGGCGACCGCAATTCACATTCAGGTGATCCCGAACTGCGGCCATGACCGCTGAATGCAATCTGTAATCCACACTCTGCCCAAGCGTTTCTGTCGCTTGTTCTTTTGCCATCCACGAAACATCAAAGCTATCAGGTATCGACATCAACTCCTGAACCAGATCGACCGATGGCTTGTAAATGCGGCCACCGTCTTGGATGTACACTGCATCCTTTACCCCACGATCCTGAGACTTGAGGATGGTCGGGCAACTGGTGCTTTCTCTCGTCAAGAACGCAGGCATCCTGCGAGAAGTTGACTCTCTGGCCTGAATTGACTTCAACACTGTGACGTCAGCACAATCCCCGAGGTGCTTCTCGATCACCGGCCACAATCGTCCACCAGCTCTCTGCTCAGGTTTCGGTGGAACGAACCCAGGGAAGACCGACGCCACCATGTAATAGCGTTCTCGCCCCTGGTAAGCGCCGAAATCCAGACCGTTCAAGACCATCTCAGTGAGGAAGTACCCCATCCGCCGCAGTGTCGTTCCCATCATCGCCCCGGCTCCGGATGCTTTGAAGTTCGGGACGTTTTCCACCAGCACGACGGCAGGGTTCACGACCTCGATCTGTTTTAGTGCCGGGTAAACCATGTCGAGCATGGTGGAGAGATCCTCAAGAGAACGCTCTTTGTCCCTTGGACTTTTGGCGTTTGAGTGGTCATCACACCCCAACGAGTAATGGGCCAAACCAATTGGTGGGCACTCCGCCAGCAAGGCTCCAAGGCGATCCAGCTCCAGGTGATGAATGTCTTCATTCAGCAGGATACGCGGGGAGCTGTTCACCAGCGTATTGAGCGCATGTACTTCACTCAGGTTCCGCCCGGATGCTCTGTCTCTGGCTTCAACTGGACGATGCTCCAAAACAATCTCAGCCTTCCAGCCAAGCGCTTCCATAACATGAATGTCTACCCCGCCAGTCAATGCCACAAAGGCACGGAAAGGGCTGGTTTTTCTGAACCGATCCGCAATGGCAAAGGCTCTGTTTGCGACAGGAGTGAAGACTACTCGGCCTTTTCGCATTTCGACGTGGAAACGCTCTGTATAGCGAGGGAAGCACTTATCTATGAGCCCTTGTCCAGAAAACTCAATAACGGTTTCCAGCGGGTTGTTGGAGCGACTCTTTGGTTGATACCGGCGCTGATAAACCTGGTGTGTCTGTAGTTCATCGGTCGCTGGGATCACCGAAAAACCGCCCATCCCCTCCCCTGGCTCAACGGCGATGCCCATACCTGGCTTGAACCCCATAACATCCAAAAAGTTGGACGAAACCCTAACCTTGCGTTTATCGCCTACTCGATTGAACGCAAGTTGTTTGGTTACTACGGAGGGGGAGACGATCGGTAACATTGGTCAACCTCTTTTCTTCTTGTTTTGCTCGCGCTTCACCATTGCTCCAGCAGCTTTCAGAAGTCTCTGGTTCTCCGCCAGCTCCTCTTGGAGTTCCTGAGTATCCTCTTCTGTCTGAGGCTTTTTCAGCTCGGCCTCGCAATATTGGACCTCTTCCTGCAAGCTGACTTTCGCAAACTTGAGAGCGGCCAGTCGCGTCGTATAAACGCCAAAAGGCAATTCGCCACCTTCCCGGAACTGCTTCAAACACCAGCTCGGTATAGATGGCAACCAACCAAAGTCCCCATTCTTCCGTGACCTTTTCCCCCACGTAATCCCATCTAACTTTTGGGCAAGATTGACATAGCGTTGATCGCTGGTTGAGTTGCGTCGTTTCTGAATAGAGCGAACTATCCACTCTGTAACCTCGACCTTTGCTTTATCATCATCAGAGATGTAATAAAGGGCTGCGTACAACACAGCGCCTTTACGAATGACTGATGGTGGGTATGCCTGGGCTTTCATCTATCCCCCTATCGCTTTTTCTGTCCGACAAGACGGAGATGATCGGCGGCCAAGTCATACTGCTCGTTTTTGTCGCGGCGGCGGAATCTGTCAAAAAACTTCCCTCGTGGCAGGGTTTCTTCCATAGCGATCAGGCGGTTCAGCCACACTTCTTGAGGTAGCATCCCTGCTGGAGTCGGCCCGAGCTTACGTCCTTCCTTGACGTGCTCCATTGTTTGCGTGGCAGTAAAAATCGCACCACCAAACTTTCTCCACTTGAATTGCAGGGGCATATCTGGAGACTCATCCAGCATCAATTTCTTATTGGTTTGTTCTGTCACGACAATTACTCCACCATCCATTCTTCACTAAGCAGGAACGCCCAGCGCTCTTCTGCTTTTTCTGGGTTGTCTTTGGCCTGTTTGATCATGATCTCGGCGGCGTTAAAGCCTACCTCTCCACTGAACCGGCCCCATGAATGGCTATGCCACTCGCGCATCACACTTCGGCCAAGCGATGCAAGTTCTGGACTTACACCCTCATGGAGGGCATAGAGCTCCCAAGCATCCCACCCGTATCGTAATAGGTTGTGCCCTGGGGCGTTAAAGGCCTGAGCAGCCTTGAACCGCTCTCCAGGCTCCTTCCCTCTAACATCCACACCCTGGAGCACCAACCCCATTACCACTTCAATGACCGGCTCGCGTTGCTTCTTTGCCAGCTCGATGGCAGCCACCAGCATTGCTTTGGCGTCAGCAAATTTCCCATGCCCTTGGCACATACCGCAGGTTTCTTTGGAAGGGGAAAAGTCATAAACACCGGAACCAGCACAGAGGCGGCATGTCATGTCAATCATGGGCTCTTCTCTCCTCATACTCTTCGATGCGCTCTTTCAGACGCTGAACCACTGGTGCGAGCTCAGGGATAGCTTCCGCTTCCTCAAGCGTGTATCGCTTGTCTTCCTGGTAATCGACTATTTGAGGAGGCCTTGGCTGTTTAGGGAACTCAGCAAAGTCATTCAGCGACATCGAGGTAGGAAGTCCTCCTTCAATCTCACCTTTTTCGTTGAGTGACTGGGTGACGATAAGCTGTGTTCCGCCCACCTCGGTATCAAAGCGGTCATCAAAGCGCTCACCGATAGTCCAGCCGCCACGGCCAAGAACACAGGTCGTACTCATACGTAGGCGATTGAATGCTTTAGCGTCATCCCAGTTCAAAGGATTTTCATCCATGAGGAAAAAAGGCGCTTCGTCCCGAACGAACACCTTGGACTTGGCGTTATCGAAGATCGGCCCAAACACCCCCTGCTGGAGGTATGGTTCGACCTTCTCTGCAAGATCCTGGTGCCCTTGAGAACGCAGCGCCTCATAGAGCTGGGTGATTGTTTGTTTGCCGGTGCCCGGAAGGCAGGACAATACTGTCTGCTTTTCCTCGTCACTCAGGCTTACCATTCTGGACAAAAAGCTGACTACCAGCTCGTTGTGCCCATCGACCGTTTCAATGTTGAGCTTGTTCTCGTCCATCTTCTTCCTCAGTAATCGGTTCGATAAATTCAATGGAGTCCATGCTTACATGACTGATAATGGCTTTCAGGCCGCAGCAGTCGCATGGTTCAAAGGTCAGTTCTGATCCCTTGGGAGACTGATGCGTGACCGTTGCCACAGCCCCTAGAGGGATCACCCCCCAGCCGTTTTTTAGTACCCGAGTAGTTCTGACCAGCCGACCTTTGTACTCTCGTTTCAGTTTCGGATGCGGCACTACCGCATATCGCTTACTCATTTCGGTCCCCTTGTACCAAAGGCTCGACAACCAGCTCTTGAGCTTCGTCCCAGTCGGACACCTTTGCATCACCAAACGCAAAGGCAATTCGCATAGCCACTGTCGGCCTGCCTATTTTCATCAAGTAAGCCGCAGCACCGGCACACATCGACTCTTGTCCCGAAGGTGCATAGTTACCCTCTTCATCCCATTCACCACCTGACTTTGAATGCACGGTCTTGTGGCAATGAAACGTCGTCATGTCGTTTTCAACGATGTCGTTGATGATGCCTTCTAATCGCCCAGGGACCAGCTCGATAGCGCCCTCCTTCCGGAATGGACAGTTGGCGCAAGGTTTCTTCAAACGGAGATGATTTGCTTGCTTTGGCATACATATCACTTTTACAGTATCATTTTATGATTCTATGATATAGCCATATTCCGTGTAGTCAATATCTCACTAACAATTACTTTCTATCGGACGCTTACGCGCCCATTTTGGGCAGATAGACAAGTTATTTGGGCGTTTGGAGTGTGCGAGGTGGACAGCGGGGAGACTTTCACATGTGAAAGTTTTGTTTCTTGGTATCGTTTTATTGTCCCTTGATATTATTTTATGATGCTGTAATAATCATAAATAAGGGCCGCATCGCTCTTCGACCTTCGTTGCAGCCCTTACAACACAATCAAGCAATTAAGGAGCTTTGTTATGCTGCAAGGCAATACTAACACGAATAAGCGCATCCCGCTCGCGGCGTTCATGAAATGGCCGCTGGCGAAACGTCAGGACTTCATCGACCGGGAAATGTCCGGTTGCCCCGACTTTATCAAGACGTCTTTGCTTCGGCATTAAGGCGATCAGGCAGGAAAGCAAAGAACCTCGCTTCGGCGGGGTTCTTCGTTTCTACCTCTTGAATGTTTCGTCAGAACAAACTGGAGCGCTTATGTCACCAGAAACACAGCAACTTACATCCAAGGCTTTATCTCTCATCGAGCAGTCCCGATACAGAATGGGCACATCTCGGTTTGTTGAGGCCTTTATTGACCAGTGGGCATACTTGCAGACTGGCCTATACCCAGCCAAGGAGGAGATCCCGGAAGAACTTCAGCCGGTCGCCTTCGAGCTCTCTCACGTCCTGTCTGCCGCCATTAAGCGCGACCCCACCAGCGATGTTTTGGGTTACGTCCTAAGCATGTCTGGCTTCCACAAGAAGGGCACCAATTACTTCCCCACTCCTCCAGAGATTGGCCGCTTGATGTCACTCATTGTTGGCTCACAGTCTTCGGCAGACTTTTATGAGCCCTGCTGTGGTTCTGGCATCAACGCCATTCACTGGATGGAAAACCTGATCGAGAACCACGGTCCCGAAGCATTGAGAGAAGCCTCAATCTACCTGG
This sequence comes from Providencia sp. PROV080, assembly GCF_033688105.1. Classification (NCBI taxonomy): domain Bacteria; kingdom Pseudomonadati; phylum Pseudomonadota; class Gammaproteobacteria; order Enterobacterales; family Morganellaceae; genus Providencia; species Providencia sp. PROV080. Next base: position 2,613 of record NZ_CP096347.1, on the reverse strand, counting down.
AAGACATCGATCCGTTGATGGTGAAGTGCTGCATGATCCAGCTATTCCATTATTTCGAGTCCCGCAATACCACTCCCAAAACGCTGAGTATCGTCGGCATAGACACCCTTAGCAGACGAACCAAGAACATCGCCTACTACGCCGAAAAACCTCCAGCAACCGCCGCTACCGTGGCAGCATAAAAAAACCCGCCGATTGGCGGGTTTTGCATTCAATGCGCTGCTCTATGGCACCTTACAGTTTTCCGTACCGGTTCAAGAACGAAGACCTGTCTAAGATCCCCCAGTCTGTCAGCATGTAGTAGCCGGTGGCACCTCGTTCGCCGGTAGACTCCCTGACGAACAAGATATTCATTCCGAACTCATCACGCAGGGCAGACAACTGTCTCTTGATCGTTGATTCAGGAATATTTGTTGCCTTGTGAAGGTCTTGGAGACTTGGCTTCTCCGTTTTAGACAGGGCATTCACCAAAGCAAATTTTCTTTTCATGTCCTGTGAGATCTTCATATTCACCTGTTCTTGACAGGCCCAACCTCTCTGGCTGGGCCTCCTTTATTAGCCTTCGACACTCAGGAGTTCAATGTCTGACACAGGCACATGAACATGCTTTTCCTTGCCTTCGCCATCGAGCGTTTTAACCCAGACAGTAGACGGAACCAGAGCAACACGGTCGGTCATGATGACTCCACGTTTGGTCTCGCCATCCAGGTTAACGTTGACAGCAAAAATCAAACTGTCAGCCCGGACGTTCTTCCATTCCTTGTCCTTCGGCAGAGGAGGAAGAGCATCACCGCCTTCTTCATCTTTGTCCTTGCCGCTGTTATCTGGCTGCTTGACAGGATCTTTGTGCTCACCCTCTTCATCACGCAAAGGGTCTTCGTCATCATCGTCCTGACCATTGGAATTTTTACCCCCTTCCAGTTCCTCCTGGGCAAGGTTCAGGTCGTCATTCCCGGTTTGTTCCGACGTACCATCCCCACCCGAGTTGAGGGATTGCTCGTCGGTGTTGCCAGCGCCAAGCTCATCATTCTGGTGGGAGCCAGTCAGTGGGCCTTTTTCCATTTCGTCTTTGATACGTTTGGCATCATTCAGCAGCTCACGGCTTTGTTTACGAGTAATCCCGTCAGACATAGCCACCGCGCAGACGGCGCGACATCTTTCTTCATTCAGATCGAACAAGAGACGAAGGTTATTCAAGGTCTCTGTATCAGAACATACTTCATTATCGTATAACTCACGCACACAGTCAGGTAGCTTGAGCAACGACAGATGCGTAGATACGAAAGTGATATTCTTACCGAGCCGATCAGCAATATCCTTTTGCTTCCAACCTTCTTCAATAAACAGGTTTAACGCCTCGGCAATCTCTACCGGAGTCAAGTCATCCCGCTGGATGTTTTCGATCAGCTCACCAGCAGTCTCGTCCAAGTTGTTCTGGACCTTATCATTCACCACCAAGTCAATGGTCTCGATACCAGCGTGTTTACACGCTCTCCAACGCCGCTCCCCTTTTTGGATGACGAACTTGCCTTCTTCGTTCTTCGGGAACACGATGATCGGAGACTGCTGCCCTTCGGTCAGCAAGGTTGCCGCCAGCTCTTCAATGTTACGGAAGCGCTTACGAACCTGGACCTTGGATACAACGTCGTCAACAGGTACGGTAAGAACCTCTTTGCCTTTCTTGCCTTTGGCGGCTTTAGCAAGTTCGGACAGGCCTTTTAAATTGTTCAATGCCATCGCTTAGCCCACCTTCTCTAATAGTTCTTCCAACACCGCCTCAACTTCTTTGGCCGCGACATGTCCATAGCGAAGCTCCCAGACAGGGATGCCATCAGTCGTCGCCGTATCGAGCGGAGGCCGGTGCATAATTTTGTTCTCAAACAACAGATCCGGAACTGTGTTCTCCAGCGACTTGAGGGCTTTGTCGTGATTGACAGAGCGGTCCATGTCGTTGATCACGATGCCCAGGATCTCCAAATCTTGGTTGTACGCCTCGCGCACACCAATAATCGTGTTCAGGAGACCTTCTACGCCGTCCACAGCGAAGCCAGAGAGCTTTACTGGACATGCCACATGGGTAGACATCACCAACGCTGCCACCAGCTTTCTGCCGAGGCTAGGCGGACAATCAATCAGCACGTAGTCGTAGTTCTCAAACAGCTCAGCCAAATGGCGAGCCGGATTCATGGCCTGGTCAAGAGGCACAGCCTCCATCTCAAACAGATCCGGGTCGTTTTTCGGCGTATGAATGAGGTCTGCACCGCAAGGGCAGTGCATGACCTCAATGCCGTCCAGCTCGTAAGCGAACAGCTCTGCGGTTTTGGTTCCTGTGAGGATGGGCTCGTAGTCACCATCCTCAAGCTCTCGTCTGGGGGCCAGTCGAGAGGACGTGTTCCCCTGACCATCCATATCCAAGACCAGCACTTTCTTTTTCTTCTGTAACGCCAGATAAAAGGCCTGCTGGATACAGAGGGTACTCTTACCCACTCCGCCTTTCTGGTTGGCGAAGCTGATTACTTTTGCCATACCCACCTCTATTTTGGTTTCTCGCAGGTGATCAAGACCACCCCCAAACTTTCACATGTGAAAGATTGTAGCGATCATAAAATGATA